>JAFMJM010000068.1 GCA_017853455.1 Acidimicrobiia bacterium
CCGCACCCGTCGGTGGGCCCGTGGTGACGTCGTACCGGGTGGCGTGCACCCCGAACGGGGGCGGGACGGTCCAGACCGGCTCCGGGCCCGGGAGCGGCGTCGGGGTGACCAACCTGGTGTCGGGCAAGACCTACCGCTGCACGGCGACCGCCGTCTACGGGTCCAGCCCGGGCCCGGCGTCCGCACCGTCCGCGCCGATCACCGTCCCCTGACCGGAGCACCGTCGGGGATGCCGGCGGCGGTCGAGCGGCGGGTCAGGGGAGATCGAGGATCCGCTGGGCCGTCGGGACCACGGCGGGGTGGAGGTCACCGGCCTCCCGGCCCTCGGGTGTGCCCAGGTCGAGGTCGACGACGTCACCCGAGGTCGGCATCGAGCCAGGCCGTCTCGTCGGGGGTGAGCGGGGAGGCCAACTGCGCGCCGATCCGGTGCTGGCGGAGGGCCCGGACGGCCAGGGTGACGGCGTTGCCGACCGTGGTCTGCAGCTCGGCGGCCAGCCGCTTGAGCTGGTCGTGGGTCTCGACGTCGATGCGCACACTGGTCGATTGCATGCAGATCAGCGTACGAAGGCCTCCGGGGGTCGGGCGTCGACGGCGACGCCGACCCGTCGACACCCACCTGCTCGCACCGTCACGGCGGGGGCAGCATCCCCCAGGCCCGGGCGACGTCCTGGACCTCGATGGTCGCGCCGTTGGCGAAGGCCTCGGACGGTCCGTCGAGGATGCGGGCGAACGCCTCGCCGATGACCTCGACCGGTGCGGACCCCTTGGCCACGAAGGCCAACTCGGCGCCGGCGGCCAGCACCCGCTCGGTGGCCACCTGACCGGGTTGGAGGTTCCAGAAGGTGATGTCCGGGTGCTCCACGGCGAGCTGTTCGGCGATCCGGTTGAGCCCGGCCTTCGAGATGCCGTAGGTCGCGGCCCAGCCGCCGTCGCCGGGCCCGCGCCGGACGGGGGCGTACCCGGCGGCGCTGGTGGTGAACGCGACCGTCCCCGAGCCGCGCTGGGCCAGATGGGCCAGGATCGGCTGGGTGAACAGCAGCTGGGCGGTGACGTTGCCGAAGATGCGTCGCTCGATCTCTCCGGGCGGCGTGTCGAGGAAGCGGGCCAGGCCCGCCGGGCCGACGTAGATCGCGTTGTTGACCACGACGTCGACGTGGCCCAGCGCCTCGACGATCGACGCGGCGGTGGGAGCGAGGGCGTCGACGTCGAGGAGGTCGAGGACGATCGGCACCGCCCGCCGACCGGCGGACTCGATCGCGGCGGCGACCGAGTCGAGGCTCCCGGGGAGGTCGGTGTCGCCTTCGTGGCGGGTGCGCCCCGTCACCGCGACGTCGTAGCCGCGCTGGGCCAGCGCGATGGCGGTGGCCCGACCGATGCCACGGGTGGCACCGGTGACGACGGCGGTCTTCGGATCGCTCATGCGCCCGATCCTGGCAGGTTCGCTCAGCGCCAGGGCGAGAGGGCGTCGTCGATCGCGGCGACGAGCCGGTCGGTCGTGCCCGGGGACGTGGCCGTCCCGGGGACCCGGATCGTGGTGCGCTCACGGCGATCGTGCCAGAACCGACCGCTCATCCCGGCCGCAGCGGGGTCGGTCAGGAGCCAGACGATCGTGTCGGCACCCTCGGTGGGGGTGCGCAGCCACGGCCCGAGCACGCGCTCGAAGCGGGGGAGCGACTCGTGCACGCCGGGGGTGGCGGCCCAGCCGGGATGCATGGCGTGCACGGCGACGCCGGGCCACCGGTGGGCCCACCGGTCGGTGAGCACGACCTGGGCCCGCTTGGCGCGGGCGTACGCCACCGTGCCCCGGTAGCCCCGATCGGACCGCTCGCCGAGCGGGTCGGCGGCGTCGACGCCCTGGAGGTACATCCCGCCCGACGCCACGAACACCACCCGGGCGATCGGCGGCACGAGCGCGGCGCCGCTCGCAGCGAGGAGCGGCGCCAACGACTCGGTGAGCAGGGTGGGTCCGAGCACCATGGTGGCGACGGTGGCCTCGTGGCCCTGGGGGGAGAGGGTCCGCCGAGCCAGCAGCGCCCCGGCGTTGTGGACGAGGGAGTCGAGGGGGTGCCCGGCCGCCAGGAAGTCGGTCGCCAGCGTCCGGACCGATGCCAGGTCGCCGAGGTCGGCGGTCCAGGCGTGGACCGTGGCGCCGCCGGCGGCCTCGGCGATCTCTTGTGCTGCGACCGCAGTGCGTTCCGGATCGCGACCCACCGTGTGGACGGTCGCTCCGAGGCGCGCGCAGGCCGTGGCCGCGGCCCGGCCGATGCCCGAGGTCGTGCCCGTGATCATCACGGACCGCCCTGCCAGGGCGTCGGGCGCCGGATCCGTCCAGCGTCCGACCCGCCGGCGGACCCGGAGGCCGACGTTGGTGAACGATCCCACCACCCCCACCTCGAGCGCACGGTCGACGAGATCGGTCCAGGGCTCCACGGGGGGTCGAACCCGCTCCCGGGGGCGGGGATTCCCCGGACCGCCCGGACCGCTCGGACCGCTCAGACCCCGCGGAGGAGCGCGGCGAGGCTCACGTCGAGGGCCTCGGCCAGCCGCACCAGGTTGTCGAACCCGATGTTGCGCTCACCCCGCTCGACCGAGCCGACGTAGGCGGGGTGCATCCCGGCCGCCTCCGCGAGGTCCCGTTGGGTCCAGCCCTTCGCCGTGCGGGCCGCCCGGACCCGGATCCCGAGCAGGTGCCTCGGATCGTCGTGGTCGGATCGGGAGCCGTTCGAATGACGATGCACAGTCGTGCGACCCTACGGTGACGAAACAAATTTCACGGTTCGCGACGGTGACAATCGTTCCTGCAGGCAGATCTCGGGGAGGTTCGCATGAATGTTCCTGTCCCGAACGGTTGGATCGACACGACGTATGAGTAGTGTCCGCCCGTGAACCGCGTCGCGGCCGTGCTGGTCGAGGGTGAGAGCGTCGTCGTGCACGTGTCGGACCCGCACGGCATCGCCGACGTGTTCGCCGAGCTCGGCGGCGAAGCCCAAGCCGAGGGCACCTACCGGTTCTCCGTCGACCGGATCGAGGACGTGCTCACCGCCCTCGACCGTGGCGGGTTCGTCTGGGCGATGGGCGGTTCGCTGATACCGCGCACCTGGGCCCAGCGTCTCTTCGCCGAGCTGCCACCCGAGCTCCACGAGCCGGCGTTCAACGCCCTCCACGAGGTGCTCGGCTCCGCGCAGGACCACCGGGCGATGCTCGAGTCGGCTCGCCGCGACGCCGGCCGCTGAACCGGCCTTCGGTCGCGCGCCGTCAGCCCTGGAGTCCGGTGGCGTCGTAGGAGTAGGCCTCGGTCACGGTCGTGTCGTGTTCCTCGTGCGAGAGCGCGTAGTTGCGGGACAGGTCGTAGGCGATCGTGATCCCGGACGGGTTCCCGACCATGGTCAAGCGCCGCGTGACGATCATGCTCGTGAGCGTGTACCCGTTGCCGCGCAGGTCGAGGGTGCCCGACCGGAGGTAGATCGTGCCCGACGAGCCCGATGCCGCTCCGGACTCGTTGGTGCCGTTGCCCCGGAACGTCTGGACCGCGAGGTTCTCGCGGTCGGCGAAGAGGGTGAGTCCCACGTAGGGGCAGACCGCCGACTGCGACTCGCACTGACTCTCGGTCGGGGGCGCCAGCAACAGGGCGCCGTTGCCCGTCGCCTTGATCCCCGCACCGGTGCTGCCGGGAGCGCACGGCGTCGGGTAGGAGCTGCAGGCGAGGTAGAGCATCACCCCGGACCCCCGGAGCACGTCGTTGCCGTTGAGCGTGATCCCGCCCTTCACGACGTAGATGCCCGGGTTGAGGGTGTGGGACCCGCTGATCGTGGTGTAGACGCCCGGGCTCAGCACGGTGCCGGTCGCCGAGGCGCTGTTGGTGGGGCAGGTCGAGCCGGTCCCGCACTGGGGCACGGCCGCCAAGGGGTCGGCGACGGCGTCGCGGAGCGTGGGCGCCGGCGACCACCCCGAACCCGAGAACTTCGCGGCCCCGCCCGGGCCGCCGATCGACCCGCCGCCGAGCACGTGGACGTGACCGTTCGGGAGCAGCGACGCCGCCGGCCCGGTGGCCGGAACGGCGTCGACCACGACGCTGCCGCCGGTCACCTCGATGTCGCCGTTCTGGCCGTCGAGGGCGAGTCCGTCGCCCAGCACGCAGATCGCGCACGGGCCGCCCGCCACGCTGAAGGAGCGGGTGGTCCGCACCACGGTCCGCTTGCGGGTGATGCCGGCGGTCGCCGAAGCCTGGGTGGAGAGCGCCGAGCGGCTGAACACCGCGCCGAACGACGAGCCGAGGGCGCGGCTGGGGAGCCGGACCCGGACCCGGTTCTCCCAGGTGGTCTCCCCGGTCTGGGGGTTGGGCCAGGCCACCCGGTCGGCGGAGATGCACGTGTTTGCGTGGGCCGTGTCGGGGGTGAACGTCAGGTGGGTGGGATCGGAGCAGCCCTGCCAGTCGGCTGCCGTCACCCCGAAGTCGACGGCGGCGTAGCGCTTGCACGAGTCGACCACGGCGTCCCACTGGACGGTCGAGCCGACGAAGTCGGGGCCGATCCCGGCGATCTCCTCGGCGCCGGCGAGGGCGCAGGCGTCGGCCGCGGCCTGGGCCTGACGCCGGACCTGGCGGGCGTTGCCGACGTCGAGGACGAGAGCGGCGGTGCCGAGCAGCGCCACCATGGTGATGCACACGGTGATCAGGGTCACGCCGCGCTGGTCCCGGTGGCGTCGTCGGATCATCGTCCCACCTCGCTGGTGTCGCACCACGCCCAGTCCTGTCCGGGCGGGGGGTCCTCGGCCACGGCCGTTCCGGCGAGGTCGCCGCTCTCGATGCGCATGGCGACCTTGGTCCGCAGGGCCTTGCCCGACAGGATCGGGCTGATCAGGCCGGTGACGCCCTTCGTCGGCATCTGGGCGCACACGATGAGGGCGTCGTTCTTGGCGAAGGTGCCGGCGCCGGCGAACGAGGGGTCGGCCGACATGATCTTCACCCGGACGAGCGATTCGTCGAGGCCGGTCTCACGTTTGGTGAGGCACATCAGCTGCTTCATCGGGGTGGGGGCGCCGGCCGCACCCGTGAGCGTGCAGGTGCTGGTCGGCCCGAGGTTGTTGACGACCCCCGAGCGGGTCGCCTGCCGGACGCCGTCGCGCAGGCCCAGGTAGTTGCTGTAGGTCGCGCCGAACTCGACGATCCCGAACACGACGAGCAGGAGCAGGGGGAGCACGAGCGCGGCCTCGACCAGGGCGGCGCCCCGTTCGCCCTGCGCTCGCCGTGCCCGGATCCGCTGCCGCACCGTGTCTCCGTCCGCGTCGGTCGGCCCGGCCCGTCCGGACCGGTCCACCCCCGGTTGTCGGCCGGTTGCGGCGCCACCTCGAGGGCGTGGGGCCCCGACGGGGCGCCGGTACCATCTCCGACGTGGAGGACCGGTACCCGCCGTCGTCGGTCGCGGACGTCTCCGCCGCCCTCGCGGCCCACGACTACGTCGCCGACGAGGGGCTGGCCACCGCCGTCTACCTCGCCCTGGCGCTGCACCGGCCGCTCCTGCTCGAGGGCGAGGCCGGGGTCGGCAAGACCGAGGTCGCCAAGGTGCTCGCCCGCTGGACGGGCGGTGAGCTGGTGCGGCTCCAGTGCTACGAGGGCCTCGACGCCGCCCAGGCCGTCTACGAGTGGGACTACGCCCGCCAGCTGCTGCACCTGCGGGCCGCCGAGGCGGCGGGCGGCCCGGTCGACGAGGACGCCCTCTACGCCGAGCGGTTCCTGGTGCGCCGCCCTCTCCTCCGGGCCATCGCCGGCGCCGGCGACGGAGCGCCGCCGCCGGTCCTGCTGGTGGACGAGGTCGACCGGGCCGACGACGAGTTCGAGGCGTTCCTGCTCGAGATCCTCTCCGACTACTCGGTGACGGTGCCCGAGCTCGGCACGTTCCGGGCGACGGTGCCGCCGGTGGTCGTGCTGACCTCGAACCGCACCCGTGACGTCCACGACGCCCTGAAGCGGCGTTGCCTCTACCACTGGGTGGAGCACCCCGACTTCGCCCGGGAGCTCGCGATCCTCGCGTCGCGGGTGCCCGAGGTCCCCGAGGCGCTCGCCCGCCAGGTGGCCGGCGCCGTCGAGGGACTGCGCGGGTTCGAGCTCTACAAGCCGCCGGGCGTGGCCGAGACCATCGACTGGGCCCAGGCCCTGGCGCTGCTGGGCCGGGCCGGGCTCGACGCCGCGACCGTCGACGCCACCCTCGGCGCCGTCCTCAAGTACCGCGAGGACCAGGAACGCGTGCGCAGCGGCGGGCTCGACCGGGTGGTCGACGCGGCGCGGGCCCGTGCCTGAGGTGCCGGTCGTCGCACCGCCGGGCCTGCTCCCGGTGGCGGCGTTCGTGAGCCGTCTGCGGAGCGCCGGCGTCGTCGTGCCGGTCGGGTCCACGGTCACCTTCGCCGAGGCGCTCGCCGTGTGCGACGCCACCGTGCGCGACGAGGTCTACTGGGCTGGCCGGGCCACGCTCCTGCGCCGCCCCGAGGACCGGGCCGTCTACGACCGGGTGTTCGCCGAGACCTTCGGTGGTGAGGTGGAGCTCACCGTCGCCGCGCCTGCCCCGATGGTGGTGCGACTCGCCCTCGACGCCGACGCTCCCGACGGCGCCGATCCCGACGCAGACGACGCCGACGACCCCGACAGTGGCGACACGATCGCCGTGCGGTGGAGCCGGACCGAGGTGCTGCGCTCGCGCGACTTCGCCGACTACACCGACGACGAGTTCGCCGAGGCGCGGCGCCTGATGGCCGACCTGCGGGTGGCGGGAGCCCTGCGCCGCTCCCGCCGGCACCGGCCCGCCCGTCGCGGTCGACCCGACGTGCGCCGGACCGTCCGTCAGGCCCTCCGGGCCGGGGGCGAGCCCGTCCGGCGGGCCCACACCGGTCCGTCGACCCGCCCGCGCCGGGTGGTGCTGCTGTGCGACGTGAGCGGCTCGATGGAGCCCTACGCCCGCGCGCTGGTCCGGTTCCTGCACACCGCGGTGGTCGGCCGGCAGCGGGTCGAGGCGTTCGCCCTCGGCACCCGCCTGACCCGCATCACCCGCGAGCTGTCGTCGCGCGACCCCGACCGGGCGTTGGCCCGGGCGGCGGCCAGCGTCAGCGACTGGTCGGGGGGCACCCGGCTGGGGGAGGGGATGCGCGCCTTCAACGACGAGTGGGGGGTGCGCGGCCTGGCCCGGGGGGCCGTGGTGGTGATCCTGTCCGACGGGTGGGACCGTGGTGAGCCCGAGGTGCTCGCCGAGCAGATGGCCCGCCTGCAGCGGGTGGCGTACCGGGTGGTGTGGGTCAACCCGCTCAAGGCCACCCCCGACTATGCGCCGCTGGCGCGCGGCATGGCCGCGGCGCTGCCGTTCGTGGACGAGTTCGTCGAGGGGCACTCCCTCGACGCACTGGCCGACCTCGTGGCGGTGATCCGACGATGAGTCCCGGAGGGGTGACGGCATGAGAGAGGTGTTCGACGACGTCGAGCGGTGGCGGGCCGGTGGGCACCGCATCGCCGTCGCCCGGGTGGTGGGCCTCGAGGGGTCCGGACCGCGCGACCCCGGCGCCACGATGGTCGTGAACGACGCCGGCGAGGTGGCGGGCTCGGTGTCGGGCGGGTGCGTCGAGGGGGCGGTCGTGACCGCCGCGCTCGAGGTGCTCGACGGCTCGCGTGAGCGCGGCGTGATCTCGTTCGGCTACTCCGACGACGAGGCCTTCGCGGTCGGGCTGACCTGTGGTGGCACCATCCACCTGTACCTCGAACCCCTCGACTGGTGAGCGCCGTGGACCACCTCCTGTCCGACACGCTGCGCGACACCCTGCGCGCCGACCGTCCGGTCGCGCTCGCCACGGTGATCGACGGGCCCGGGCTCGGCGCCAAGCTCCTCGTGCGCCCCGGCGAGGAACCCCTCGGCACGCTGGGTGACGCCGACCTCGACCGCGTGGTGGCGCGCGACTCGCTGGCCGAGCTCGACGCCGGCCTCACCTCCACCCGCCACTACGGGGCCCACGGCGAGGCGCGCGAGCGCGACGTGACGGTGTTCGTCGAGTCGTTCGCACCCGCCCCGCGGATGATCATCTTCGGCGCGGTCGACTTCACCGCCGCCCTGGCGCGTGCCGGCAAGCTGCTGGGCTTCCGGGTCACGGTCTGCGACGCCCGGCCGGTGTTCGCGACTCCGCAGCGGTTCCCGATGGCCGACGAGGTCGTCAACGACTGGCCCGACCGTCACCTCGCGACCGTCGCCGACCGGCTCGGCCCGCGCGACGCCGTGTGCGTGCTCACCCACGACACCAAGTTCGACGTCCCGGCGATCGTCGGGGCAGTGGCGACCGGCGTCGGCTACATCGGGGCGATGGGCTCGCGCCGCACCCACGCCGCCCGGGTGGAGCGGCTCCGGGAGGCGGGCCTGACCGACGCCGACCTGGCCCGGGTGATGGCTCCCATCGGGCTCGACATCGGGTCGCGGACCCCGGAGGAGACCGCCGTGGCGGTCTGCGCCGAGATCATCGCCAACCGCAGCGGCGTGGCGGCACCCAACCTGCGCGACGGGACCGGACCGATCCACCGGCCCGCGGGGGGCTGAACCGTGGACCTGGGCATCCGGGGGCGGCGCGCCGCCGTCGCAGCGGCGAGCGCCGGTCTCGGTCTGGCGGTCGCGACGGCCCTCGTGGCCGAAGGTGTCGAGGTGGCGATCTGCGGTCGTGACCCCGAGCGCGTGCGGGCAGCCGCCGACGCCCACGGTCTGGTCGGCCTGGTCGCCGATGTGTCGACCCCCGACGGTGCGGCGGGCTTCGTGACTGCCGCCGCCGACGCCCTCGGTCCGCTCGACGTGCTGGTGGCCAACGCCGGCGGACCGCCCGGTGGCGGCTTCGACGAGTTCCCCGACCCGCAGGCGTACCTCGACGCCTTCTCGCTCAACGCCCTGTCGACCATCGCCATGTGCCAGGCCGCCGTGCCCGGGATGCGCGAGCGACGGTGGGGCCGGGTCGTGGCGATCACCTCGATCGCCGCCCGCCAGGCCTCGCCGGGGCTGATCCTGTCGTCGACGGCGCGCGCCGGGCTCACCGGGTTCCTCAAGACCCTGGCCGTCCAGGCCGCCCCCGACGGGGTGACGGTCAACTCGCTCCAGCCCGGACTCCACGCCACCGACCGCCTCCGGGTGCTCTACGGCGGGGATCCGTCGCCCGCCGCGGCCACCATCCCGGCCGGCGAGCTCGGCCGCCCCGAGGACTTCGGCCGGGTGGCGGCGTTCCTGTGCTCCGACGCCGCCCGGTTCGTGACCGGCTCGGCGATCCTCGTCGACGGTGGTGCCTATCAAGGGCTCCAGTAGCCGCCCCCGGCCCCGTAGCCTTGGGGGCGTGGACGGCGCCGCGACGTCCGGATCGGGTCTGTTCGACCGGGTCTGGACCCTCCCCAACCTGATCTCGCTCGTCCGGCTCGCCTGCGCCCCCCTCGTGCTCTGGCTCCTCTTCGGCGCCGACGAACCCTGGCCGGCGGCGATCCTCCTCGGGTTCCTCGGGGCCAGCGACTGGATCGACGGCTGGATCGCCCGCCGGTACGACCAGGGCAGCGAGCTGGGCAAGGTCCTCGATCCGACCGCCGACCGCATCCTGTTGCTCACCGGCATCGTGGCGTTGCTGATCGACGGCAGCGTGCCGCTCTGGTACGGGGTGCTGATCCTGGCGCGCGAGGTCGTCATCGCGGTCGTGACCCTCACCCTCGGAGCGCTCGGTGCGCGTCGCATCGACGTGCTCTGGGCGGGCAAGGCCGGGACGCTCGCCATCATGTTCTCGCTGCCGGCGTTCCTGGCCGCGTCGATCACGACCGGCGGGTGGCACGTCGCGATCCTGGTGTGGGCGTACTTCTGCGGCATCCCCGGTCTGGTGCTCAGCTACTGGGCCGCCGTGAAGTACGTGCCCGAGGCGCGCCGTGCGCTCGCCGAGGGGCGAGCGGCCCGGGCGGCGGTGACGTCGTGAAGGCGGTCATCCTCGCCGGGGGAGAGGGCACCCGCCTGCGACCGCTGACCAGCAACCAGCCCAAGCCGATGATGCCCCTCGTCAATCGGCCGATGCTCGAGCACATCGTGCACCTCCTCGCCCGGCACGGCTTCGACGACATCGTGGTGACGGTGGCGTACCTCGCCAACCAGATCCGCGACTACTTCGGTGACGGTGCCGACTTCGGCGTGCGGATGCGCTACGCCAGCGAGGACCAGCCGCTCGGCACCGCGGGCTCGGTGCGCAACGCCGCCGAGGAGCTCGACGAGACGTTCCTCGTCATCTCCGGCGACGTCCTCACCGACATCGACCTCTCGGCGTTCGTCGACGCCCACCGGGCGAGCGGCGCCGACGCCTCCATCGCGCTCAAGCGGGTGGAGAACCCGCTCGAGTTCGGCATCGTGATCACCCGACCCGACGGCTCCATCGAGCGCTTCCTCGAGAAGCCGACCTGGGGCGAGGTGTTCTCCGACACCATCAACACCGGCATCTACGTGCTCGAGCCGTCGATCTTCGACCTCATCCCGCCCGGTGAGGTCGTCGACTTCTCGGGGGACGTGTTCCCGGCGGTCCTGGCCGGTGGCGGTCGCATCCACGGGCACGTCGCCGAGGGCTACTGGGAAGACGTCGGCACCACCGAGGCGTACCTCCGGGCCCACACCGACGTGCTCGACGGCCGGGTCGACGTGGTCATCGACGGGTTCTCGCTCGACGGCGTCTGGCTGGGCGAGGGGGCCGAGGTCGACCCCGGGGCCACCGTGCTCGCCCCGGCGGTGATCGGCCCGAACTGCCGGATCGACGCCGGCGCCCAGGTGCTCCCGTACTCGGTGCTCGGGACCGACGTCGTGGTCCGCCCCGACGCCCGGATCGAGCGGTCGGTCTGCCACGACCACGTGTTCGTCGGCCGCGACGTGAGCCTGCGCGGCGCGGTCGTGGGCCGCACCACCGACCTGCGGCCCCATGCACGACTCGACGAGGACGTCGTGGTGGGCGACGACTGCTTCATCGGTGAGCGGGCCGTCCTCAACCCGGG
>JAFMJM010000069.1 GCA_017853455.1 Acidimicrobiia bacterium
CGGGGTCGGGTCGGGTCACTCCGACGTCGGCGTGGGCCAGCCGGCCACGTCGTCGGCGTCGTGGATCGGGTCGAGGCCGAGCAGGTCGGCCATGTCGTCGTGCGCCTCGAGGAGGAGCGGGGAGCCGTCCCAGGGAACGGGTGCATCGGGGACGGTCGGTGTCGGGGCCGCCCGGACGAGGCCCACCTCCACCAGGTGGGCGAGGAACGCCGCCACGGCCTGCTGCTCGTCGGCGGTCCGGTCGGCGGCGACGACACGGGCCGGAACGCCGGTGGTCAGGGCCCGCCACACGTGGGCGGCCGCCGGCGGCACCACGTAGTAGGTGCCCTGGTCGAGGTCGATGGCCAGGACCTCGCCGTCGACCTCGTCACTGATGACGGCCGGGCTGCGCAGCTCGTGTGGCTGATCGAGCAGGTCCACCTCGATTACCGCTCCCGTCGTCGCCGACCGCCGCGATCAGCACGGCGGCGAGGGCCCGATCGTACGGTCCGGTGCCGTACGCGGCGGTGACCGCCGCGTGGGCGCGGTCGGCGTTCGAGCGGGCGACCGCCGGATCGGCGAGGGTCGCGACCGCACGGGTGATCGCGTCGGGGTCGTCGGCCACCGACACGCCGTCGTCGGTGGTGGCGTCGCGCACGAGCGCGCCGCGTGCACCGACCGACGTGGTGACCACCGGGAGTCCGAGCCCCATCGCCGCCACGATCTTGCGCTTGGCGCCCGCCCCGAAGCGCAGCGGTGCGAGGAGAACGCGGTGGTCGTGGTGGAGCGCCCGGAGCTCGGCGTCGGACACCCGACCGGTGAACCGCACTCCGTCGTCGAGACCGGTCCGGGCCGCCGCCGGCCACTCGCCGACGACGGTCAGGGGGTCGTCGACGCCCTGCGCCCGCAGGCGCGGCAGGAGGGTGGTCACGGCCTCCCGGACCGCATCGCGGTTCGGCGCGTGCGCGGCGCCACCCACGAGGAGGAGCCCGGAACCGGCGTGCGGCGGGGTGGGGCGGGCGAGGTCGGGGGCGGTGAGCCGGTAGTAGGGAACGGCGACCGCGTGTTCGCGCCCCGTCCGCTCCCGGACGGCAGTGGCTTCGGCCGCGGTCGGGTAGGTCACGACGTCGGCCCGGGCCCAGGCCGCCCGCTCGGCGACCGCCGCCAGGCGGGCTCGCCGTGGATCACCGCCCAACAGCGCCGTCTCGTCGCCGATCCGGTCGGCGTGCAGGTCGTGACCCATGTAGACGACCGGGACCGTCGGGTGCTCGGCGAGCACCGGACCGACGGCGAGGGCCGGGCCGGGGCGGTGGACGACCACGACGTCGACTGCAGAGGTCCCGAGCACGGCCCGCAGCGCGTCGGGACCGACCGACGGATGCACCGTGACCCCCCGCCCGGTCAGGTCGTCGACGGTCCCGTCGGTCCCGGGATCGCACCCCGGATCGCGTCCGAGGGCCACGACGGTCACGCGGTGGTCGAGCGCTGCGAGGGCGTCGAGTTGGTCGACCACGGCCCGCTCCCCCGCCGAGCGGGTGGCGACGGGCAGTCCGGCGTCGACGACGACGACGTTCACGTCGTCCGGGTCCGGAGGGTCAGGCACCGCAGGTACCGGGGTGCCGAGGAGAGCACGACGGGCCACGGCTCCACCGCCGTGCGGCTGATCCAGGCGGTCGCGTGGCGGCGCACCCGGCGCCGCTGGTCGGCGGGCGGTCCGGTCCGGACCGTGTGGGCGATCGTCTCCCGGATCCCGACCGGGGTGGCGTCGAGCCGGTCGAGCACGGCGGCGGGGACCGCGACGGCGAACGCGTCGCGCAGGTACCGCAGGCCCTGGGTCAACTCGGTCGTCGTCCCGCGTCGGCGCGCGTCGGTGGTGACCACCTCCCAGTCGATCCCACCGCCGGCGACGAGGAACGCAGCGTCGGCGGCCCACCGCAGGGCGCGGTCGCCGGGTGCGGTGGCGGCGTGCACCACGACGTGCTGGAGCAGGTCGGCGGGCGACGGCGCGCGCACCGGCACGTCGGCGACCGCTGCCGCGACCGACCGCGCCCAGACGGGATCGTCCGGGAACGGCGTGCGGAAGAACGTCCGGCCCCAGGCCGCCGGAGCACCCGGCAGGGCGATCGCCCGGTGGACCTGCCAGTGGACGTCGACGTCGAGTCCGCCGTCGGGGGCGCGGGCGTCCATGCCCCGGGCGTCGACGACGAACGCCGGGTCGAGCGGGACGGGCAGCGTGTACCCGCGGGCCTCGAGCGCGGCGAGCGCCGCCGGGAAGTCGGCGGGCCGCACGAGCAGGTCGAGGTCGTGCAACGGGCGTAGCCCCGGGTCGGGGTAGTGCCACAGCGCCAGGGGCAGGCCCTTGAGCAGCAGGGGCGGGCCGTTCGCGCCGGTGAGGGCGTCGACGACCGGCGCGGCGTGGTGAGCGATCCAGTGGGCCCGGGCCCGGGTGAACGTCCGGAGTGCCCGCCCGCGCGCGAGCCACGGATGGTCGGGTGCGTCGTGGCGGCGGCGGTCGGCGACCAGGGGCAGTAGCCGCTCCTGCTCGGCGTCGGGGGTCCGGCCGGTCGCGACGAAGCGCTCCCAGGCGGTGCGTCCGACCTCGTCGGCGCGCAACGCGGCGGCGAGCAGGAGCTCGTCGCTGCCGCTCGGCAGCCACGGCGGTCGGGCCGCCGGGTCACGCGGATCGCGTCCGAGTGCGCGGTCGGTCCAGCGGACGGAGCGTGGGTGGAGACCCGGACGGCGCACGGACGCGGACCGTACCGGGCCGCCGTGGGCCGTCCGCGCACCGCTAGGTTCACACCGGTGCTGCGGGCGGGGAAGCGTTGGGGGCTGGAGCGGGCCCGCCGGTGGCGCCACGGCCTGCCCGTGCGGGAGCGGCTCCACGGAGTCGGTCGGGCCACCGGGTTCCGGGCGTCGACGCGACCGGTGATCCGCTGGATCAAGGGTGACGGTCGCGACGACGAGATCACGCGGGCGGCACTCGCCCAGGCGACCCGCCTGTTCGGCGACGAGGTCGACTACTGCGTGTGCAGCGTCGACGTGTCGGCCGCCCGCATGCGCGCGGTGACCGCGTGGGCGACGCAGCCGGTCACCTGGTTCCCGGTCGGTCGGCGCGACAACCCGCACCTGGCGGCCCGGCTCGGTGCGGCGGGGTGTCGGCGCGATGCGTTCGGGTACTGGTGGAAGTGGTTCCCCGACCGGGTCCGCCCCGACGCACCCGAGTGGATCCTCGACGGCGACATGGTCGTGGTCGGCCGCCCCGACTGGTTCGACGACTGGAAGGCCGGTCGCGACCCGTTGCGGGTCTCGCAGAGCGACGACGCGCCCCCCGAGCACTCCGGCGAGTACGCCGACCTGATCGATCCGGAGCGGATGCTCTACTCGGGGCTGGTCTCGTTGCCGCCCGGACTCGACTACCTCGGCGACCTGATCGCGCTGCTCGACCGCCGACCGCTCCGGCCCGGCCATGACGGCCGCCGCAACGTGAGCGAGCAGGGCGCGATCGCCGCCGTGTTCGCGGCGCTCGGCGCCGTTCCGATCCCGCTGGCCGAGTTCCCGTTCGCGGTGGCGGGTGACGACACCCTGGCGACCGGCCGCTCGGGCTCCGACCACCCCGTGTGGGGCTACCACTTCGGCAACGCCTTCCGCGGTCCCAACCCGTGGTTCGAGCGGCTGGTGCGTGACGGGATCGTCGACGGGGGTCCTGCCGCCCCCTGACCGGCTGTCGACGTTTCGTCACCGGCCGGGCGCCGACCGGTGACCGCAGCCGCTGATCCTGGGTCGTACGACGCCGCCACGTGCGTCGCGACCACGGGAGGATCGGCATGGAGCAGTGGGACCGTCGGCGGGTGCTCGCGGTCGGGGCACACCCCGACGACATCGAGCTCGGGTGCGGTGCGTCGTTGGCGGTGCACTCCCAACGCGGTGACGACATCACCCTGCTGGTGCTGACCGACGGCGAGTTGGCCGACACTCCGGTGGCCGCCCGGGTCGACGAGCAGAAGGCCGCGGCGGCCCGACTCGGTGCCGCGCTCGTCTGGGGCGGTCAGGCCGACGGGCACGTCAGCGACGGTCGGGCGACGGTCGAGGTCATCGAGGCGGTCCTCCACGACGTGCGGCCCGGCATCGTCTACACCCACGCCCGGCGCGACACGCACCAGGACCACCGGGCGGCCGCCTTGGCCACCCTGGCCGCCGCGCGGGGTCACACGCGGGTCCTCTGCTACGAGGGTCCGACCACCGACGGGTTCGTGCCCGACGTCTACCTCGACGTCGACGGCTTCGTCGAGACCAAGCTCGACCTCGCCCGGGCCCACCTGTCGCAGGTGCTGCGCGAAGGGCTCGTCGACGTCGCCGCGCTCGAGGCGCTGGCGCGCCGGCGGGGCTTCGAGGGGCGGGTGCGCAACGCCGAGGCGTTCGAGATCGGTCGGCTCGTGCTCGACCTCCGCCCCGGCGGCGGGACGGCACCGCCCGACGACTTCGTGTGGGTCGGTGCGACCCACGATCGACCCGAGAGGAGGGACTGAACCGATGTGTCGGGGGCAATCCACGAAAGGTTCGCGATGAAGAAGAAGTTTCTGTTGTTCGTGGCGGTGGCCTCCATCGGCGTGGTCTCGGTGATCACCCCGGCGTTCGCCGCCACCACCGTCGACATCGGCCAGGGCAACGTCGGCACCAAGATCGGCACGGCCTCGTACACCCGCACGCTCCAGGGTGACGGGTCCAAGGTGATCGGGGTGTCCATCGACATCACCGGCTCGGGCGAGCATCTCACCAAGGTGCACGTCTGCACGGCGGCCGAGCCGTTCACCAAGCGCATCCCCCCGGGGCAGTGCCAGTTCGTCTTCGACGGCGTCACCGGCACGACGTTCACCCGGGACCTGAACATCGGGTCGGGGTACGTGGGCAAGCAGGTCTGCCTGCAGAACCACGTCGACGTGGCGCTCGATGCCGACGCCACGGTGACCAACACCGGCTACGCCGCGTGGGTGGCCGGGTCGCCGTTCTACGGCTCGGTCTGCCTCGACCCGACCGGCACCCAGGTCCCGGTCGGCACGTGGGGTGCACTGGGGCTGAGTGCCGTGGTGGCGGTGGCGCTGGGTGCCCTGTTCGTGGTGAGCCGGCGGTCGTCGTCGAACGCGACGCAGGCCTGACGTGCCGGAAGCCACGGGCTCGGCGACGGGTCGCGCGGGGTGTGCCACGCACACCCCGCGCGGCACCGCCGCGCCGTGGCTCGTCCCGGGCGCCGCCGGGGTCGTGCTCGGCTGCATCGCGGTGGGAGCCGTTCCCCTGCTCGTCAACGGCCTGGCCACCGTCACGGCGCTCGTCTTCCTCTGCTACTTCGTGCGCCACGCGGCCTTCGCGGTGACCGCGGTGCGTGGCGCTCCGGTCGATCTCGTCGCCCCCACGGTCCGACCGGGAGACCTGCCGCAGGTGACGGTCCTGGTGGCGTGCCGCGACGAGGTCACGGTCGTGGGTGGGCTGGTCGACGCGCTCGACCGGTTGACCTATCCCATCGACCGGCTCGCCGTCGTGATCGTCGACGACGGGTCGACCGACGGCACCGCCGAGCTGCTCGACGCGCTCGTCGCCCCCCGACCCCGGTGCACGGTCGTGCACCGTCCGGTCGGTGCCGCCGGCGGCAAGGCGGCCGCCCTCAACGCAGCATTGGCATCGGCCGACGGCGACGTGTTCGCCGTGTTCGACGCCGACCATCGCCCGGCACCCGACGGCGTCGATCGGCTGGTGCGCGCCCTCGACGACCCGGGGGTGGCGGTGGCGCAGGGTCGGTGCATCATCCGCAACGCCGGCTCGTCGCTGATCAGCCGCGCGGTCGCGCTCGACTACTTCTCGGGCTACCTCGTCGACGAGTACGGGCGGCAGGCGTTGATCGGCCTGCCGGCGTGCGGCGGCGCGAACTACGCCGTCCGGGCCACCGACGTGCGGGCCCTCGGCGGCTGGAACGCCACGTCCGTGACCGAGGACACCGATCTGACCACCCGCCTCCTCCTGGCCGGTCGTCGGATCCGCTACGACGTGACGGCCACCGACACCGAGGAGGCGGTGACCACGCTGCGCCGCTACTGGACGCAGCGGTACCGCTGGGCCCGCGGTCACCAGGCCGTCTGCCGGACCTACCGGCGGGCGGTGCTGGGTGCTCCGCACCTGTCGCCGGGCGAGCGGCTCGAGGCGCTGTGCTTCCTCCACGCCTACCACGTGCCGGTGCTGGCGGCCGGCGGGTTCGTGTTCCTCGGGCTCTGGGCGGGGGGCGTGGTCACGCCGTTGCCCGTCCTCGGGGTGTCGGTCCTGTGGACGCTGCTGTTCCTCGGCCCCTTGGTCGAGCTCGGCGCCGGCCTGATGGTGGCCGGGGCGGCGCGGCGTGACGCCTGGGTGATCGTGGTGTTCCTGCCGCTGTTCGTCCTGTCGGTCCTGGTGTCGACGAAGGCGTGGATCGACGGCCTGCTGGGCCGTCCGTACGCGTGGGTCAAGACGGCGCGCGCCGCCGATCCGGTGGCGGCGTGAATCCGCGCGCCCGGTTCGCGCTCCTCGGGGTGGGGCTCGCCGTCCTGGTGGTGGCCGGTGGGGTCTGGTCGGGTCGTGACGTCGTGCGGGGCGCCGAGGCCGACGCCACCGTGACGGTCGTCGGCGCGCTGGGTGGTCGGGTGGCGAGCCTGGCCGACCACTCGATCCTGGTGGTGCCGGCCGGGCATCCGCCGTTCCGGGTGGTGGTCACGCCGTCGTGCTCGGCGCTGGCGAGCGTCCTGGCTCTGCTCGTGCTGGTGGCGGTGGCCGCTCCCGGCGGCCGGGGCCGTCGCCTTGGCGCCTTCGGGGTGGCGGCGGCCGTCGTGGTGGTCGGCAACGTGGTGCGGATCGGCGCGTCGGTCGGGATCGGCCTGTGGACCGGGCGCGCCAGCCTCGTGCTCTTCCACGACGTCGTCGGCAGCGTGTTCGGGGTGGCGTACACGGTGCTCGGCTACCTGCTCGTGGTGTGGGTGCTGCTCCCGGCCCGGCCGCGCGGAGCCGCCCTCGGTGGGATCGAACGGCAGACGGAGGTGGTGTCGGATGAACTGGTCGGTTGCTGACGGCTCGGTGACGACGGGGATCGCGGTGGGCGCGGCGGCGCTGCTCGTCGGCGCGGTGGTCTGGCGCACGGTCGTGCGTCTGCGGTTCCGGCGAGCGGTCGCCCGCGGTCTGCGCAGCACCGATCCGAACGAGCGGGCGGCGACGGTGTGGGCGGTCGCGGGGCAGGGTCTCCGGGTCCACGGTCGGTGCCTGTGGGCCCTCGCCCGGACCGAGGACGATCCGACGGTCCGTGCGGTCCTGGCGACGGCGGTGGCCCGCAACCAGTGGGAGCCGGCCACCGACCGGCGCCTCCTCGCACTGCGCGTCTGGGCCGACGGGGTGCGGGCCGACGCCGCGGCCGCGGCGGCCGACGCCGCGCTCGAGTTCGGCACGGATGCGGCCGGAGCGGTGGCGTCGGCCGACACGATCGGACACGTCGGTGCGCCCCGGTCGACCCCGACTCTCGTGGTGGTCCGGCGGACCCCGGCCGTGTCCGGTCGTTCGTGGCCCGACTCGGTGGCTCCGGTCGCGTGATCGCTCCGACCGACGACCTCCGGGACACCCGGGTGCTCGTGACCGGCGTGGGTGGCCCAGCCGGCCTCGCCGTGATGCGGGCGCTGCCGGCGCACGGTGCCCAGGTGGTGGCGGCCGACGCCGATCCGTCGGCGGCCGGACTTCGGCTCGCGACCGAGCGGGTCCGCCTGCCCCGCTACGAAGATCCGGCGTTCGCCGACGCGGTGCTCGCCACCGCGCAGCAACTGCGGTGCACCGCCGTCGTCCCGACCCTCGCCGAGGAGCTCCGGGTGCTCACGCCGCGCACCCGTGCCTTCGGCGACGCCGGGATCGGAACCTGGTTCCCGGGGATGGTGGCGCTCGACCTCTGCCTCGACAAGTGGCGGTTCGCGCGCGCCCTCGACGTGGCCGGCGTCCCGACGCCGGCGACCGCGCTCGACGGGATCGGCTCGGTTCCCGGGCCGTGGATCGTCAAGCCCCGCTCGGGGCGCGGGTCACGCGACGTCCACGCCGTCGACACCCCGAGCGACGCCGCCTGGGCCTGCCGACACGTCACCGATCCCATCGTCCAGCACCGCTGCACGGGCCGCGAGTTCACCGTCGACGCCCTGGTCGAGCCGGGCGGCGACCTGGTGGCCGCGGTACCCCGCTGGCGGCTGGAGACCAAGGCGGGCATCTCGACCAAGGGGATGACGTTCGCCGACGACGCGGTCGTCGACGCCGCCCGTCGGGCGTTGGCCGCGGTCGGCCTGCGGGGTGCGGCGAACGTGCAGGGTTTCGTCGGCCCCGACGGTGCCGTCCGGATCGTGGAGATCAATCCGCGGTTCTCGGGCGGGCTGCCGCTGTCGTTGGCCGCCGGCGCCGACCTGGTCGGGCAGTACGTTCGGGTCGCCCACGGTCTGCCGATCGAGCGGGACCGCCTGGCGTTCACCCCGGGCGTGGCGATGGTCCGGTACCTCGAGTCGGTGTTCGTGCGGCCGTGAGGATCCTGGTTCCCGTCGGGACCCGTCCGGAGATCGTCAAGCTCGCGCCGGTGGTCGACGCCCTGCGTCGCTCGGGGCACGACCTGCACGTCGTCGCGACCGGGCAACACCACGACGAGCTCCTGGCCGGCGGGGTGTTCCGCGGCCTCGGTCTGCAGCCCGACGAGCAGTGGCACCTCCCGGCCGACGAGGCCGAGCGCGTCGGCGCGCTGCTGAGTGGCGCCTTCCGCGTCGTGGACGCGACCCGACCCGACGCCACGCTGGTGCTCGGCGACACCTACACGGTGCCGGTGTTCGCGTTGGCGGCCCGGCGGTTCGGGGTACCGGTCGTGCACCTCGAGGCCGGGCTGCGCTCGTTCAACCCGACCTCGATGGAGGAGGTCGACCGGCGGGTCGCCGCCGCGACCGCGTCGTTGCACCTCGCGCCCACCGCGCTCGCCGCCCGCTTCCTCGCCGACGAGGGGGTCGACGCCGACCGCATCCGGATCGTGGGTAATCCGGTGCTCGACGTGCTGCGGGCGCGCGGCATCGGTCGCCGCCCACCCGCCGAACGCGCGGGCGTGGTGGTCACGGCCCACCGCGCCTCCAACGTCGACGATCCGACCCGGCTGCGGAACCTGGTGGCCCTGGTCGGCCGACTGGCCGACGAGGTCGGTCCGGTGACGTTCCCCGTCCACCCCCGCACCCGGAGCCGGCTCGACGCGGCCGGATTGCTCGCCGACCTGGAGCGGCCGGGCGTCGCGCTGCTCGAACCGCTTCCGTACGACGCCATGCTCGACCGGTTGGGCCGGGCCCGGGTCGTCGTCACCGACTCGGGTGGCCTCCAGGAGGAGGCCGCCTGGTGCGGGGTTCCGGTGGTGGTGCTGCGTCGTTCGACGCCGCGGTGGGAGGGCGTGGCCGACGGGACGTCGGTGCTCGTCGGGCTCGACGTCGACCGGGCCGTGGGGGCGGCGGCGGCGTTCGCCACTCCCGAGGCCCAGATCAGGGTGGCCGACGTGCCCTGCCCCTACGGCGACGGGCACACGGCCGAGCGGGTGGCACGGCTGCTCGACGACCCGGAGGTGGTCGCCCGCCTCCCGCTCGTCGAGCCCGATCTCGTCGACTGGACCCCGGCGCCGTGGTGAGCCGCCGCCGGGTCGTGGTCGATGCGGTCACCTTCGACCTCGACGACACGCTCTTCCCACAGTCGGCGTTCCTCGCCGGCGCGTGGGACGAGGTGGCCCGGGCGGTGCCCGACCCGATCGACCGGTCCGCGTTGCGCGCCGCGCTCACGGCGGTGGCGGCGGAGGGCTCCGACCGGGGACGGATCATCGACCGGGCCCTCGAGCGGATCGGGTGCAGTGGGTCGGTCGACGTCGCCGGCCTGGTCGAGGTGTTCCGGCACCACCAGCCGGCCCGGCTCGACGCCTACCCGGGGGCGGCCGACGCCGTCGCCCGGTTGCGGCGGCGCGTCCCGGTGGGTCTGATCACCGACGGCGACGTCGAGGTCCAGGAGGCGAAGCTGCGGGCGCTCGGCCTGGCCGACGCCTTCGACGTGGTGGTGTGCTCCGACCGCTTCGGCCGGGCGCAGCGCAAGCCGTCACCGGTTCCGTTCGGGGCGGCGTTGCGGGCGCTCGGCGCCCGGCCGGCGCGGTCGGTGCACGTCGGTGACCGTCCGGCGAAGGACGTGGTGGGCGCCCTGCGGGCCGGGATGGCGGCGCTGCGGGTCCGGACGGGTGAGTACTCCGCGGCCCCGGACCTGGATCGCGTTCAGGGGTCCGTTCCCGACGTCACGGCGGCGGTGACGGTGATCGAGCACTGGCTGGATGCCGGTGGCCGGGTCGGCCTCGGGGGCGAGCCGGTCTCCTGAACGAGGTTCGACCGGCGGGTTTCTCCTGCGTTCACGAGAAATGTTGTAACAACATTCGAAAAACTGCGATTACCTCGTACGACGCCGATGCGAGTCGGAGTCGTCCGCCGGCGGAGGAGTCGACCGTGGAGCAATGTCTGGCGATCGTGGAGGTCCGGGCCGACCGCATCGAGCTCTCGGCCACCGAGTGCCCGTGCCTGGAGGTGCCCCTCGGTGAGATCGGTGCCTGCCCCGGACCGACACCCGGGACGTGGATGCTGGCGTCGGGCGATCTCGAGCCCCTCCTCAGCCTCCTCGACCGGTGCGGATACCACTGGACCCTCGCTCATCGGGGCGACCCGCCGCGTACGTGGGCCGAGCGCCTCTTCGCCGAGGTGCCGACCGACCACCACGCCGCATTGTTCGCCGCCTGCCGGTCGGCGTTGGCCGACGTCCCCGACCATCTGGCGCTGCTCGAGTTCGCCCATCAGAGCGTCGGCGGACCGCCGGCACATCCGTGGAGCTCGTTCGTCCTCCCCGGTTTCGCTCCTACGGCCTCCTGAGCCACCCGCCCAGGCCTGCGGGGTCCGGACGCCGTTCGTCGGACCCTTCAAATGTGACGTTCGTCCCAATTGCTGGAC
>JAFMJM010000070.1 GCA_017853455.1 Acidimicrobiia bacterium
CACCTCCACGTCGTCGCCCGGCTCGACCACGACCTCGGTCGCGCCGACCACCACCACGACCACGCCGGCCGGACCGCCGCCCCCGACCGGGATCAACGCGACCCAGCCGCCGCCCGGGAGCCGCACCACGACCGTGTCGTGGACCCCGCCCGCATCGGGCGCGACCCCCACCGGCTACCAGGTCCGGTGCATGCCCGTCGGCACCAACTACGACACCGGCCCCACCAACTCCGTCAAGTACCTCGGCACCACCAACACGACCATCCCCGTCGGTGACCTCGTCGGCGGCACCACCTACCACTGCCTCGTCACCGCCCGCTACGGACCCGACTGGTTCTCCTGGAAGGGCGACGGCAACGAGGGGCCGAAGTCGGCCTGGTCGTCCACCATCACCGTCCCGGTCACCAAGCCGGTCGCACCCACCAAGGTCACCGCGACCGCCCCCGCCCTCCCGTCGGGACGCTCCACCCAGGTCCGGTTCACCAACCCGACCAACAACTCCGGCGCACCCATCCAGAACGACACCGCCACCTGCACCTCCACCGACGGCGGCACCACCCGCACCGCCACCGGCACCAGCTCACCCCTGACGGTCAACGACCTCACCGCCGGCAAGACCTACACCTGCGCCGTGACCGCCCGGAACTCCCAGGGCACGTCCGACCCGTCGGGCGCATCGACCGCGATCGTGGTCCCCGCCGGCCCGCCCACCACCGTGGTCGCGGGAGCCCCCACGAAGGTCGGCACCAAGTGGCGGAGCACCGTCACCTTCACCCGACCGTCCGGTGGACCCACCATCACCGGCTACACGGTCACCTGCACCCCGACCGGCAGCGGCAGCCCCGTCACCGTGAGCACCTCGACCACCAACACCAGCGTCTGGGTCGACGGTCTCGTCAAGGGCAAGACCTACCGCTGCACCGTCGCCGCCCGCTCCGGCAGCGGCACCGGACCCACCTCCACCCAGTCCAACCCCATCACCGTCCCCAACGCCTGATCCGACGGGCCACCTCACGTCTGCGGTCCCCGCCCACGACCGGGCCGGGATCGCAGACGTGAGGCCTGATCCCCACCGGTGCCCCCCGACCTGCGAGGATGGGCGGTCGTGGGAGCCACTCCGTGACCGGGCACGAACCCGACGCCGCACCGGTCACGCCGGCAACCGACGCAGCCCCCGGTGGCACCCCGTCCGGTGGTGGCCGTCCCGGACGGCGACGGGGGAGGGCCAAGCCCTCCGCCGTGCGGGTGGCCGTCGAGTGGATCGTCCTGATCGTCGCCGCGCTCCTCGTGGCGCTGGTGATCAAGACGTTCCTGTTCCAGGCGTTCTACATCCCGTCGGAGTCGATGGTCCCGACCCTGCAGGTCGGCGATCGCGTGCTCGTCAACAAGCTCTCGTACAAGCTCCACGACGTGCACCGCCAGGACATCGTGGTGTTCACCGCCCCCAAGGCCGCCGAGACCGGCGACATCAAGGACCTCGTCAAGCGGGTGATCGGCCTGCCCGGCGACACG
Source organism: Acidimicrobiia bacterium (assembly GCA_017853455.1). GTDB lineage: Bacteria > Actinomycetota > Acidimicrobiia > IMCC26256 > PALSA-555 > CAIUKV01. The sequence goes on from JAFMJM010000070.1 coordinate 1,513, forward strand.
GTCGAGGCCCGCGACGGCAAGGTCTACGTCAACGGCACACAACTCTCGGAGCCCTACCTGCCCCCAGGGACCCAGACCACGAACCTGCCACCCACCAAGATCCCGCCGGGATACATGTTCGTGATGGGGGACAACCGGGAGGCGTCGAAGGACTCGCGGATCTTCGGACCCGTGAAGGAGAACGCGATCGTCGGTCGGGTCTTCGTCAAGATCTGGCCGTTCAAGCGCATCGGCCTGTTCTGACCCGGACCCGGGTCAGGCCCGCCACTCGCTGACCGTCGCCACCATCCGGTCGACCCGGTCGGAGTAGACGGCGTCGACGCCGAACCCGAGCACGGTCCGCAGCTCGCGCACGTGCTGGACGTCCCAGGCGAACGCCCGCACCCCGAAGCGGTGGAAGAGCGCCACGAGGCCGGCGGTCCACTCGGTGTGACGCATGTTCATGGCGTCGATGCCGGCCTCGGCGAGCCGGGCCGCGTGACGCTCGAGCGTGCCCTCGACCCGGTCGTAGGGCCGGGAGTTGACCAGGCGGACGTCGGGGTGCTCGCGGCGCACCTCGGTGAGGCGGGTGACGCTGTAGCCGCACAGCCAGGTCCGGGTCGGATCACCGTGGGCCCGGACCGCTGCGATCGTCGGCTCGATGGCGTCGCGCTCCTTCAGGTCGAGGGAGAGGTCGAAGTCGCACCCGACCTCGGCGTAGAGGTCGGTCAGGCGCGGCACGGCGAACGCCGCCAGGTCGGCGGCGGGGGAGGCCTTGACGTCGACCCGGCGCACCCCGCGCCGGAACCGCGCGTCGTGCACGAGCACCGGCACGCCGTCGGCCGCCACCCACACGTCGGACTCGAGCCCCGACGCCCCGAGGGCGAGCCCCGTGCGGAACGCCTCGAGGGTGTTCTCGGGGGCGTGGGCGCGTCCGCCCCGGTGCGCGAAGGTGATGACCACCCCCAGAGTCTCCCAGGCGAGCGGGGCCCGGCGCTCAAGCCGGGCCCCGAACCGGTCGACACATCCCCATGCCCGCCCTCCGCGTCGCCTGCCCCGACTGCGGGAACGTCAAGGTCGATGCCGACGGCGTCTCCCTGGAGCGCAGTGGCACCACCGGCTCGACGGGCACCTACGTCTTCGCCTGTCCCCGCTGCGGCGACCGGGTCCTGCGGATCGCCGGACCCCACCAGATCGAGCGCCTGATCCGTTCGGGGGTCACCCCGCCCGTGCCGGCGGCGGTGTCCGGCCCGCCCCCGCTCACGACCGACGACCTGACGGCGCTGCGTCGGCTGCTCGCCACCGACGACTGGATCGACCGGCTGGACGGCGACCCGGAACGTCCGGAGTAGCATCTCGGCGCACTCCGGTCGGAGTGCGGCACGATTCCACGCAGGGAGCGTGATGCCCCAGATCGGCCCGCTCGAGATCGCCGTCGTGCTCCTCGTGGCGCTCCTCGTCTTCGGTCCCAAGCGGCTCCCCGAGCTGGCCCGCCAGGTGGGCGGAGCCCTGCGCGAGCTCAAGCGGATCCAGCACTCCGTCACGAGCGAGCTGCGTGACGTCATGCACGACGAGTCGGCGGCCGCCGCACCCGCGCCGACGCTCCCGCCCCTGGCCCCGGGCGCGAGCGTCGACCCCGACGCCATCCGCGAGGCCGGTGGGGTCGTTCCCGACGCCCCCGTCGACGCCCCCGCCGACACCTCCGCCCCCGCCGACGAGCCCGCGGTCCCGTCCCCGACGTCGAGCCCGGGCGACGACAGCGATCCGTTCGCCGACGAGGCGACCCCACCCCCGACCGGGGCCTGACCGGTGGCCCGCCGCCGACCCGACGGTCACATGACCGTCGTCGAGCACCTGGCCGAGCTGCGCACCCGGCTGATCGTGTCGATCGCCGCCGTGGTGATCGGGGCGATCGTCTGCTTCGCCTTCACCAGCCCGATCATCGAGTGGTTCCTGCACTACTACCGCGACGCCACCAACGGTCAGGCCCGGGCGTTCATCTTCACCGGACCGATCGACGCCTTCGCCACCCGGATCAAGATCGCCACCTACGGCGGCATCGTGCTGGCCACCCCGGTCTGGCTCTGGCAGCTGTGGCGCTTCGTCACCCCGGGGCTGCACCCCCGCGAGAAGCGCTACGCCGTGCCGTTCCTGATCGCCTCGATCCTGCTGTTCGTGCTCGGCGGCTTCGTGGCGCTCCTGACCCTCGACCCGGCGTTGCGCTTCCTCCTGGGCGCGGGCGGGCCCGGTCTGCGACCCCTGCTCACCGCCGACAAGTTCCTGACCCTGGTCTCGTTGATGATCGTGGCCTTCGGGATCGCCTTCGAGTTCCCGGTGGTGCTGGCGTTCCTCCTGATCGCCCGGGTCATCACCACGGCCCAGCTCAAGAAGTGGCGGCGGTGGGCGGTCGTCCTGATCTTCCTGTTCGCCGCCGTGATCACCCCGAGCCAGGACCCCTACTCTCTGTTCCTGATGGCGGTGCCGATGTGCCTCTTCTACGAGGGGTGCATCCTCCTCGGAAGGGTCATGAAGCGATGAGCGCACGGCGGAGGCAGACCTACCACGTCGGCCGCAGCCGACGCGAGATCGCCGTCGCGGTGGCGGTGGGCCTGGCCATCGTGATCGTCACCGCCGTGGTCGTGTGGATCCTGGCCCCCGACACCTCGACCACCGTCCCGCCGGTGACCCCGACCCCGTCGGTCACGTCCGGCACCCCGGCGACCTCCGGAGCGCCCGCCACCCCCGAGACCACCGCGCCAGGCGGGTGATCGACCGCCGGGAGTTCGCGGCGGCCCGGGGCATCCGCCTCGACCCCTTCCAGGACGACGCCTTCGACGCCGTCGACGCCGGGGACTCGGTGCTCGTCGCCGCCCCGACCGGCTCGGGCAAGACCCTCGTCGCCGAGTACGCCGTGGAGCGCGCCCTCGCCACGGGGCGGAAGGCCTTCTACACCACGCCGCTCAAGGCGCTGTCCAACCAGAAGTTCGCCGACCTCGGCGCCCGGTACGGGCGCGACCGGGTCGGGCTCCTCACCGGTGACAACACCGTCAACGGCGACGCCCCGATCGTGGTCATGACCACCGAGGTGCTCCGCAACATGATCTACGCGGCGTCACCCACGCTCGACGGCCTCGGCGTGGCGGTCCTCGACGAGGTCCACTACCTCCAGGACCGGTTCCGCGGACCGGTGTGGGAGGAGGTCATCGTCCACCTCGACGGCGCGGTGCCGCTCGTGTGCCTGTCGGCCACCGTCGCCAACGCCGACGAGGTGGGGGAGTGGCTCACCACGGTGCGCGGGCCGACCCGGGTGGTGGTGGCCGAGCGTCGGCCGGTGACCCTCACCGACTGGTACCTGGTGGGCGAACGGGGCCGCGACGACCCGACGCTCCTGCCGATGTTCGTCGACGCCCCCGACGGGCGCCGACCCAACCCCGAGGCCCAGCGCCTCACCGCCCCCACGTCACGAGGGCCGCGCCGACCGGGCCCACCCCGCGCCGACCGCGGCCGGTTCCGCACCCCGATGCGCGACGAGGTGGTCGAGCTCCTCGACCGGGCCGACCTGCTCCCGGCGATCGTGTTCGTGTTCAGCCGCGCCGGGTGCGACCGCGCGGTCGAGCACACCCGGGCGGCCACCGCCGTGCTGACCACCCCCGAGGAGCGCGCCGCGATCCGGCGCATCGCCGAGGCCCACACCGCCGGGCTGGCCGACGACGAGCTGGCGGTGCTCGGGTACGACTCCTGGGCGGCGTCGCTCGAGGCCGGGGTCGCGGCCCACCACGCCGGCGTGGTCCCGCCGCTCAAGGAGGCGGTCGAGGAGGCGTTCACGGCCGGCCTCGTGAAGGTCGTGTTCGCCACCGAGACCCTGGCCCTCGGGGTCAACATGCCGGCCCGCTCGGTCGTGATCGAGCAGTGCACGAAGTTCACCGGTGAGCGCCACGAGTTCCTCACCCCGGGGGAGTACACCCAGCTCACCGGTCGGGCCGGTCGCCGCGGCATCGACGAGGTCGGGCACGCCGTCGTGCTGTGGAGCCCGTTCGTCGCCTTCGACCAGGTCGCCTCCATCGCGGCGCGCGGCAGCGACCCGCTCACCTCGGCCTTCCGACCCACCTACAACATGGCCGTCAACCTCGTGGGCCGCTACGACCGCGAGACCGCCCAGCGCCTGCTCAACCTGTCGTTCGCGCAGTACCGCGCCGACCGCGACGTCGTGGTGCTCGAGCGCGAGCTCCAACGGGCCCGTGGACGGCTCCAACGCGCCCGCGACGCCCTGGTCGGGGCGGGTCCCGCCGCCGGCGGGCGCCCGGAGCGCGCCGACCGCGCCGCCGTCACCCGGGCGCTCGACCGCCTGCGCCCCGGTGACGTGCTCCTGCTCGGTCGGCGTGCCACCCGCACGGTCGTGCTGGGGCGCGACGACGGGGGCAAGCCCGGCAAGGGCGGGAAGGGGGGCAAAGGGGGGCCCGCCCGGATCCTGGTGATCGACACGTCGCGCGAGGTCCGCCGACTCGGCCCCGCCGACTTCGTCGAGCCGCCGGTGGCGGTGGCCCACATCGAACTCCCCATGCCGTTCACCCCCCGCAACCCGGGGTACCGCCGCGCCGTCGCCGACGCCGCCCGGCGGGTGCGCGTCCCGACCGGGCAGACCGGCACCGACGACGGCGGCCGGCACCGGGTCGACGCCGCCCGAGCGGAGGACCGCCGCACGTCGCTCACCGCAGCCGTCACCCGCGCCGAGCGCGACGTCGAGCGCCTCGAGCGCCGGGTCGGCGCGCGGGGTGCCAACCTGGCCAAGCAGTTCGACCGGATCCTGGCCTTGCTCGAGTCGTGGGGCTACCTCGACGGCTGGTCGCTCACCCCGACCGGTGCCGTGCTGACCCGGATCTCCACGGAGCTCGACCTGCTCGTCACGGAAGCGCTCCGCGAGGGCTGGCTGGCGGGGCTGTCGGCCCCCGAACTGGCCGCCGTGGTGTCGTGCCTCACCTACGAGCGGCGGGGCGCCGACGCCGAGCACGGCGCCGCTCCCGCCCGGTGGCCCACGAAGAAGGTCGCCGACCGGGCCCGGCGCATCGAGCGGCGCTGGCGCGACCTCGACGCCGCCGAGTCCGACTTCTCGTTGCCCCGGTGCCGACCGCCCGACCCGGGGTTCACCCCGGTGATCTACGAGTGGGCCCGGGGCGACCTGCTCGCCGAGGTCCTGGGCGACGACCTCCCGCCCGGCGACTTCGTGCGCAACGTCAAGCAGATCCTCGACCTGCTCCGCCAGATCGCCGACGTCAGCCCCGACCCGGCCGTCGCCGACACCGCCCGGCGGGCGGTGCGCGACTGCCAGCGCGGCGTGGTGGCCCTGGCCGGGGGCGCGGGCACGGTCGACGTGACGTCGACCCCCGCCCGGTCGGACACCGACCCGGAGGACCCCGGTGCGCCCGGGTGAGGAGTGGGGGAGACCCGCCACGGACGCCGACCGCGGCCGGGCCGTGTCCGTCACCGGAGGCGACGCCGCCCTGGCCGCTGCCGCGGCAGCCGACCCCGGCGGACTCTGGCGCCCCGACCCGGCGGGTGACCTGGCCCGGGCCCTCGGCATCCGGGCCGACACCCCGGGGGCCCGGGTGGTGCCCTGTGACGCCGTGGTGGTCGCCGACGGGCCCCCGGCGGTCAACGCCGTCGTCCTCGGGACCGCCCCCGACCGCCTCCACCGGCTCCACCGCCGCCGGCCGGTCGAGGTCACCGTCGACGACCGCCGCCTCACCGGCCCCGACGGGGGCACCCTCGCGGCCACGACCGTGGTGGTGGCCTCCGGCCAGTACCTGCGGGGCCTCGACCTCGTGCCCCGGGGCCACCCCGGCGACGGACGCCTCGAGGTCTTGGTGCTCGGTCTCGCCCCGGGGGAGCGGGGCCCGATGCGCCGGCGCCTGCCCACCGGCCAGCACCTGCCCCACCCGCGGATCGTCACCGCCACGGGCCGGCGCGTCCGGGTGGCCTGGGCCGACGAGCCCCGGCCGGTCGAGGTCGACGGTGCGGAGCGGGCGCCGCAGGCCGTGGTCGACCTGGCCGTGAGCCCCGGGGTGGTCGAGCTCCTCGTCTGAGCGCGGCGGGCCCCCTGGGGCCGGGTGCGGCCGGGTCCCCGGAGAGTGCCGAGTGCCGCGGGGCCGCCCGTCGGCGTCGGTACGATCCTGGTTCCCCCGGAGGTCGTCGATGCAGTACGTGGCGGAGCGGTTCACGCCCCAGGAGTCCGAGATCCTGCGCCCGTACTTCACCAACCTCGACGGGCCCGTGTTCGCCCTGGTGAACCTGCCCGAGGTGGTCAAGGGCGCCCTCTTCGCCCGCTACTCGCGCAGTTCCAAGAGCCTGCGCCGGCTGTTCCTCGACGAGTTCGTCGGCGACCTCGACCTCACCGGCGACCTCGGGGTCGACGCCAGCATCGGCCTGGCGCGCGCCGAGGAGCTCTACGAGAAGGTGTTCCTCGAGTACGGCGACGACTCCGTCGCCCAGCTCGGTGGCGTGCACCTCGCCTGCGAGCAGGCGTCCAACCTGCTCACCAAGATCCTCGAGTGGGGTCGGCTGATGGCCTACCTCGAGCAGTCGACGCGCTACATCCCCTACGACACGCGCCTGGGTGGCCGGTACCGCTTCTACCGGCCGAGCGAGGTGCTCGACTCGCCGCTCGGCGCCCGCTACGTCGCCGACATGGACGCCGCCTTCGACGACTACGCCGAGTGCATGAACGTCCTGCTCGACTGGGCGCGCGAGCGGTTCCCCAAGGACCCCGGCGACTCCGACTTCGTCTACAAGCAGACGATCAAGGCCAAGGCGTGCGACGGCGCCCGCGGGATCCTGCCCGCCGCGACCCTGTCGAACCTCGGGATCTACGGCACGGGCCAGTCGTTCGAGGCGCTGCTGCTGCGCATGCGCGCCCACCCGCTGCCCGAGGCCCGCAAGTACGCCCAGATGATGCTCGACGAGCTCCGCAAGGTGATCCCGTCGTTCCTCACCCGCGTCGACCGCCCCGACCGCGGCGGCGCCTGGAGCACCTACCTCGCCGACACCCGCACCGAGACCGCCGCGCTCGTGGCCCGGATGTTCCCGAACGACGAGCCCGAGTCGCGTCCGAGCGTCGTGCTCACCGACTTCGACCCCGAGGCCGAGGACAAGCTCCTCGCGGCGATCTGCTACCCGCACCTCGCCCTCCCCGAGGACCAGGTGCTCGACCGGGTCCGGCGCCTGTCCGCCGACGAGCGCGTGGCGTTGATCACCGCCTACGTGGGGGAGCGCGACAACCGCCGCCACCGGCCCGGCCGCGCGTTCGAGCGGGTCGACTACCGCTTCGACGTCCTGGCCGACTACGGCGCCTTCCGCGACCTCCAGCGCCACCGGATGCTCACCATCGAGTGGCAGCGCCTCGGCACCCGCCACGGGTACGACGTGCCCACCGAGATCGCCGACGCCGGCCTCACCGACCGGTTCGTCGAGGCGATGGAGCGCTCTGGTGACCTCCACGACGCCCTGGCCCTCGACTTCCCCGAGCAGGCGTCGTACGCCGTCGCCCTGGCCTTCCGGGTGCGGTTCGTGATGCAGATGAACGCCCGCGAGGCGATGCACGTGCTCGAGCTGCGGACCGCACCGCAGGGGCACGCCACCTACCGGGCCGTGTGCCAGGAGATGCACCGGGCCATCGAGGAGCAGGCCGGCCATCGGGCCATCGCCGCCGCCATGCGCCACGTCGACCACGGCACCTACGCCCTGGAGCGGCTCGAGGCGGAACGGGCGGCCGAGGCCCGCCGGGCGTCCTCCTGATCCCTCCGGCGACGCCGGGGAGCACCCCCGGGACCGTTCCCCGGAAAACGGCCGGAAGTCCATCGCCGGAGCGGGGGAGCAGCGTTATACTCCGCGCCGCGTACGACCCACCACCTCGACGGGACACCACACAGAACCCATGAGCGACGACATCGACGACGCCGAAGAACTCGAGGAGATCGACCTCGACGAGGACCTCGACCTCGACGACGATCTGGCCGACGACCTGACCGACGAACTCGACGACGAGATCGACGTCGACGACCCCGCCTCGGTCGAGACGCCGGTCGGCACCAAGGTCGTCAAGGAGGACGACGAGGACGAGGACGTCCTCGACCTCGACGAGAGCCTCCACCCCGACGACGTGGAGGCCCCCCTCGACGCCATCCTCCAGGAGCGCACGGCCAGCGCCACGCTCGAGGACGACGAGGAGGAGGTCGAGGACGACGAGGCCGACCCCGACGAGCGGGGCGACACCCCGACGCGCATCGCGCCCCGGCGGGCGTCGGAGTTCCTCTGCCAGTCGTGCTTCCTGGTGCTCCCGCGGCACCAGCTCGCCGACGAGAAGAAGATGCTCTGCCGGGACTGCGCCTGATGAGCGAGCACGATCCGGTCGAGAAGGCCCTGCGTCTGTTCGTCTACACGCCGCTCGGCGTGGCGGCCTACCTGCGCGACAGCGCTCCCACCTTCATGGAGCTGTTCGTGGCGCGCGGCCGCCTCGAGGTCGGCAAGGTGCGCAGCGGCGTCGAGTCGAAGCTGGGGCGCTCGACCCCCGCACCTGCGCCCGAGCCGCCGTTGTCGCAGCGCGTCGTCGACGGGCTGGGCAAGGTGGCAGCGCAGGCCACGACCGTGGCCGCCCAGGCCGGCACCGTCGTGGCGGCCATGGCCGGTCCGGTCGTCAGCGCCGCCACGAGCGCGGTGGCCGACGTCGCCAACTCGGTCGTCGCTCCGGCTGCGCCTCCGGCTCCGGCTCCGGCACCCGAGACGGCGGGCGAGCCCACCGCCGGCGCTCCGCCCGTGGGTGACCTGCCGATCCCCGGGTACGACGAGCTGTCGGCCTCGCAGATCGTGGAGCGCCTCGACGGCCTCTCCAAGGCCGCCCTCGACCGCATCAAGCTCTACGAGCTCGCGCACCGGGCCCGCCGCACCATCCTGGCGACCATCGACGCGCTCACCACGGGCTGATCCGGGCGTGGAGTCGGCGCGCCGAGCCACCCCGGCCGACGCCGACCGCATCGCGGCGCTGGCGGCCGGCCTGCGCGCCGAATTGGCCGACCACCGGGGGGCCGACCTGCTCGACCGCTCGCAGCCGCCCCTGACGGCGGCGATGGTCGGCACCGCCCTCGCCGACCCCGACCGGACCGTGCTGGTGGGCTGCCTCGACGACGTCGTGGTGGGCTACGCCCTGGTCGGGGTCGAGGAGCTCCGTGACGGCACCCGGCTGGCGGTGGTGGGGGAGCTCGGGGTCGAGCCCGAGGCCCGGGCGGTGGGGGTCGGCGAGGCGCTGCTCACGGAGATCCTGGCCTGGGCCGACGCCGCCGGCTGCGTGGGCGTCGACGCCCCGGCGCTGCCGGGGCACCGTCAGGCCAAGAACTTCTTCGAGGCCCACGG
>JAFMJM010000071.1 GCA_017853455.1 Acidimicrobiia bacterium
GAACGTGTGGACGATCTGGTGGTTCAGTCCCTCGTCGGCCTTGCGGAGTTCGCCGATGCCTCGGATCGTCATGCTGTCGTCCCCGTCGAGTCGGTGCCGGGGCTGCGCCCGGGATAGGTGCAACGTACACCTATCCCCGGCGGAAGCGCACGGTCGCGCAGTGGGCCGACCACCCGCGGAGACCGGCGCTCACGGAACCGCGGGCCTACGCGGTCCAGCCTGGCGACGCCTCCACCGTCGATATGCTTCGCGGTCTATGGCGGACGGAATGACGATCACGAGTGGGCTGCTCGGTGCGGCGCAGGTGGGGGGCGGTCCCACGGCGGAGCAGCTCCGGCTGGTCCAGAGCCTCGCGCACGGATACTTCGGCCTCGACGTCGACGTGACGACCCTCTCGCCGTTGACGGCGGCCGAGTTCACGGAGCGGGTCGACGCCGACGACCACCAGCGGATCGTCGACCTGCTCGTGGTCCTCGAGTTCTGTCGGCACGTCGACGAGGCCGAGCAGGCCGCGCGCATCGAGGAGTACGTGCAGGCGCTCGGCGTGGACGACCCGTTCGTCGTCGTCGCCCGTGACGCACTGACCGAGGGACACGAGCGGGTGATGACCGACTGGGCGCGCTTTCGCGAACCGCCGGTCGTCGAGCCCGGCCTGCCGGGCTCCGACGATGACCTGGCCCGCACGCTGCGGGCGCTGGGAGAGTGTGCACCCGGGACCCTGGGGCGTACCTACTTCGACTTCCTCGACTCCCACGGGATTCCCTTCCCGGGGGAGCCCGGTGGGGGAGACGCGTCGCTGGTGACCCACGACTTCAGCCACGTGATCGCGGGCTACGGGGCCGACGGGCCCGATGAGCTGGCGCTCCAGGCGATGCTCGTGAGCGCCACCGGATTCGAGCACCATTTCTCGGGGCTCGTCGCGTCCCTGGCCCTCTACGAGTCGGGGAAGTTCGAGATCCTCGACATCGTCACCAAGGTGGGCGCGCTGGACCGTGCGGGCGCGACCGACCGGCTCGCCGAGGCCTTCCGCCGGGGCACCGCGTGCACCGCGGACTTCTCGGCCATCGACCACCTCGCCCGGGCCGACCAACCGCTCGAAGCGGTGCGCGCCGAATGCGGTGTGCCCCCGCTGACCCGCGCAGGCTGACGACCCTCGCGCCATGGCGGCCGAGAACCCTGACTCCCGGCTTCGACACGAATCGCCGGACCCCGATCGTCTCGGCGGTCCGGGATGGCTCGCGGCGACCGCGGGACGGCTCACCTGGGGGCAGCGCGGGTCGATGCTCGGAAGGTCGGTCGCGACGCAACTCGAGCTGCTTCTGCAGAAGATCGGTCGGCGACGTCCGGTTCGAATGGATGTCGATTCGATCATGACGCTGCCCGATTCCCGCCTCGTGCGCGAGGCGCAGGATGCAGCGCTCTGCCAGTCCTCGGCCCTGCTGGCGCACGGCTACCGGACGGCCGTCTTCGCGAGAGCGTTGGCACAGATCGACGAGGTGGACGTCGACGATGAGCACCTGGTCGTGTGTGGGCTCCTGCACGACGCCGGACTCGTGCCGGCGGTGATCGGTGAGGACTTCACCATTCGCAGCGCACGGATCGCCGAGAGCGCGGCCCGTCGAGCAGGGCAGGAGGCGATCGCCCCCCGGCTACGCGATGCCATCTGTGTGCACACCACGATCGGGATCGAGGTCGAGCGGGACGGTGCTCTCGGCGCCTACACGCAGTTCGGTGCAATGGTCGATCTGGTGGGGCTTCGAGAGCGGCATCTCCCGTACGAGCTCGTCTCCCGTGTCGTCGACGACCACCCCCGAGCAGGCTTCACCGCCGAGATCATCGCGGCGCTCGGAGCCGAGGCACGGGCGGTTCCGGGTGGACGCTTCGCGTTCCTTCGGTGCGTCGGATTCGCCCCCGCCGTGCGACTGTCGTCGGTGCCCTCTCGTCGCTGAGCGGCCGACCGGGAAGGTGGAGACGCGCCGCTGTTGGTCCACCCCCGGCCGCTTGACTCGACCCTGAATATCGATACAATCTGCATCGTAATGGGGGAGACCTGCCTTTCCGAGCCGGCGCGTGTCGGCCGACCGCGCGACCCGCGGCTCGAGGCCGCCATCGTCGCGGCCACCGTTGCGCTGCTCGAGGAGCGCGGGTACCACGCGATGAGCCTCGCCGCCGTCGCCGAACGTTCGGGCACCACGACCGCAGCCATCTACCGACGCTGGGCGTCGAAGTCTGAGCTGGTCGCGCACGCCGTGTTCCGCACGGGCGGTGACGACGTGGTGGCCGACACCGACGACGTGGAGGCCGACATCGCCACGATGATCCGTTGGTCGGTCGAGAAGTTGGCGCGGCCCGCAGCGCTCGCTGCGATCGCCGGGCTCCTCGGTGAAGGTCGCAGCGACCGACGCGACCGAACCGACGACGCCGCCACGGCGTCCCGCCTCACCGCGGAACGGCTCGGGCGAGCCCAGGACGCCGGTCAGCTCCGGCCAGATGTCGACATCACCGTTCTCGCTGCGCTGATCGACGGCCCCGTGCTCCACGCTGCGCTCAGCGGCACCGCGCACCGCATCGACGATGCCTGGATCGCCGATCTCGTGACTGTCGTGCTCCAAGGTGCCCGCCCGGCGGAGGCCGCTCCTCGGAAGCGTCGTCCTCTCTCCCGCAACCGTCCCCGAACCGACTCGAGTGAGGTTTCCATCCGATGAAGCAGATCATGCTCCACGGCGTCGACGACTGGCGGCTCGACGACATTCCTGAGCCGGACCCCGGGCCGGGTGACGCTCTCGTCCGGATCGCCGCGTGCGGAATCTGTGGCACCGACGTCTCGTACGTCCACATGGGGATGACACCAGGCAGGCCGATCCCGCTCGGCCACGAGATGGCCGGCGTCGTCGACTGGGTGGGAAGTGAGGTCACCGACGCCACCGGCATCGGCGTCGGAGACCGGGTGATCGTGTGCCCCTCCGACGGGGGAACCGGGCCGATGGGAACGGGTGGGGCCCAAGGGGGGCTCACCCCCGTGCTGCACGTTCCCGGTGCCGCTGACGGCACCCGGCTCTTCAAGGTGCCCGACGGCATGCCGTTGACCACCGCCGCACTCGCCGAGCCTCTTGCAGTCGGCATGCAATCGGTGAACCAGTCGGGCGCCCAGCCGGGCGACAAGGTCGTGGTGTTCGGATGCGGGCCCATCGGCCTGCTGGCCCTCGCCACTCTCGCCGATCGTGGTGTCACCGACACCGTTGCGATCGACCTCAGCCACGCGCGACTCGAGTTGGCGAAGACCGTCGGTGCCGCCCACGTGCTCGACCCCACGGAGGTCGACGTCTGGGAAGAGTTGAAGCGCATCCACGGAACGGCACCGTTCATGTTCGGTCCGACGCCGGCGACCGACATCTTCATCGAAGCCTCCGGTGCCGACAGCGTGATCGGAGACGTGCTGCAGAACGGTCGAGTCGACGGCACCCTCGTGGTCGTCGCTCTGCACTACCGACCGGTGCCGACGAACTACGTGAACCTGCTGATGAAGCAGTTCACGGTCCGAGGTTCGATGGAGTACCCCGAGCGCTTCGAGGATGCGGTCGAGTTGCTCGCTCGCCGCGACCTCTCGCATCTCATCACCCACACACTGCCGTTGGAGGCATTCGGCGACGGACTCGCCGTCCTCGAAGGTTCGAAGGACTGCGGCAAGGTGATGATCCTGATCGGAGACGACGAATGACGAACGCCATCAGTTTCGACTTCTCCGGTACCTCGGTCCTCGTCACGGGTGGCACGAGCGGCATCGGCCACGCAGTGGCCAAGGCCTTTGCCGACACGGGTGCGGCGGTCACCGTCACCGGCACCCGAGCCACGGCGGCCGACTACGACACCGACCTCTCGGCGTTCACCTTCCAGCAGCTCGAGATGCGCGATCACCCGGCGGTCGACGCGCTCGCGGCATCGCTCGCCACGCTCGACGTGCTCGTGAACAACGCCGGTGCCAACTTTCCCGACGGTCTCGACGAGTGGAGCCCCGAGGGCTTCTCCGCTTCGCTCGCCATGAACGTCGAGGGAGCCCAGCGCCTCACCGTGGGGGCCCGTCCGGCGCTCGCCTCGAGCTCGATGACCGGGGGCGCCAGCGTGGTGAACGTCATCTCGATGATGTCCTATCGCGCGACCACGATCGTCCCCGGGTACTCGTCGTCGAAGGCGGCCCTGCTCGCCCTGACCCGCAACCTCGCCCTGCACTGGGTGAACGACGGCATACGTGTGAACGCCGTTGCGCCGGGCCTCATCGACACACCGATGACCGCGCCGATGAAGCCGTTCCCCGAGATGCTCGACGCCGAGTTGGCCAAGCAGGCGATGCGGCGCATGGGCACGGTCGAGGAGGTCGCCGCGGCGGTCTTGTTCCTCTCGTCGGGTGCCTCCTCGTTCACCACCGGCACGGCATTCGCCGTCGACGGCGGATTCCTCGCACTCTAGGAGACCCATGTCCAACGAGATTCGCATCGACGACCTGGCCGCGCCGATCCTCAACGACGTCCAGCGCATGGGCATCGACTTCGGCGAGAGCACGCACACCGACCTCACCGTCGATGCCGTGCTCGAAGCCGCGTCCTCGGCGACCGGTCTGGATGACTTCGGGCCGTCCGACTTCCTCGAACGGCTCGAGGTGCAGCTCTCCGAGATGGACGCCGATCCCGATCGCACCGGCCTCGGGCGGATGCTCATGTTCGGCGACTGCTCCCGGGCCGCAGCCAACCGGCTGCGCATCCGCGAGCTGCTCGAGCAGCATCCGGAGATCCTCGAGATCGAGATCGAGAAGCCGGTGATCGTGATCGGACTCCCCCGATCGGGCACCACGAACCTGGTGAACCTGCTGGCGTCGGATTCGCGCTTTCGGTCGATGCCGCTGTGGGAGAGCTACGAACCGGTGCCCGACCCGAACGAAGGCCTCGGTGCCGACGGCGTCGACCCCCGCTGGTCCCGTTGTCAGGCGTCGTGGGAGGCGATGAAGGCCGGCGCCCCGTTCATCGCGGCGATGCACCCGATGGAGCCCGACCACGTCCACGAGGAGAACGAGCTCATGGCTCCGGACTTCTCGAACTACAACCTCGAGTGGGTGGCCCGGGCCCCCCGTTGGCGCGACTACTACCTGACCCACGACCAGACGCCGCACTACGCCTACCTGAAGACGGTCCTGCAGATCTTGCAGTGGTACCGGCCGAGGGAGCGCTGGGTGCTCAAGTCCCCGCAGCACCTCGAGCAGATCGGGCCGCTCATGACCACGTTCCCCGACGCGACCATCGTCGTGACCCATCGCGACCCGGTCGCCGTGGTGCAGTCGACCATCACCATGCTCACGTATGGGTCTCGGACCGCCTATCGGTCGACGAACCCGGAGTGGTACCGGGACTATTGGACCGACCGCATCGGGCGCCTGCTCGACGCCTCGATCCGCGACCAGCACCTGCTACCCGACGACCGGACCGTCCACGTGTACTTCCACGAGTACATGGACGACGAGATCGGCACCATCCAACGCGTGTTCGACGCCGCCGGCATCGAGTTGACCGACGAGGCGCGCACCGAGATCGCCGCGTATCAAGCTGCGCATCCACGGGGGAAGGAAGGCCGGGTCGTCTACGACCTCCGCGGCGACTTCTCCACCACCCCTGAGGAAGTCCGCTCCCGTTTCGGCGCCTACTTCGAGTCATTCCCCGACGTACGGATCGAGGTCCAGTGAACATCCAGGAACAGGTCGACGACCTCATCGACACCCGACCCGGCCGGCAGCTGCTCACCCCGGTCTACGACGACCCCGCCCACCCGATCGTGGACGGTCTGCTCTACCGCTCGGGTGGCAACACCGCTGCCTACATGCTGCTCACCGATCATGGTCGCGTGATCGTCAACACCGGCATGGGCTACGAGGCACCCCACCACAAGCGGGTGTTCGACGCGATTCGACCGGGGCCCACGCACCACATCATCACGACCCAGGCCCACGTCGACCACGTCGGTGGCGTGGATCTCTTCAAGGAGCCCGGCACGACGTACATCGCCCAGGCCAACAACCCTGCGTGTCAACGTGACGACAAGCGCATCCAGGGCCTGCGCATGCGCACGGCCGGCATCTGGTTCGACATGCTCGGGACCGACGCCCGACGCATCGCCTCGGAGAACCCCGGCGTCTCGATGGCCCAGTCCGAACCCATGCCCGACATCCTCTTCGAGAACCGGATGGCGCTCACCGTCGACGGGCTGCGCATCGAGTTGTACGCCGCGGTCGGCGAGACCATCGACTGCTGTGTGGTGTGGCTCCCCGAGCACGAGATCGCTCTGGTGTCGAACCTGTTCGGCCCGCTGTTCCCTCACTTCCCCAACGTGAACACCATCCGCGGTGACCGGTACCGCTTCGTCGAGCCGCAGGCGGCCACCAACCGTCTGGTGCGTGAGTTGCGGCCCAGGATGCTCGTCACCGGTCGTCACGAGCCGATCGTCGGCGCCGACCTGATCGAGGCATCGCTCGAGCGCCTCGACCGGGCTGTCGACTACGTGCACAGGAAGGCGCTCGAGGGTTTCAACGCGGGCATCGACGTCGACACCCTGATGCGCGAGATCACCCTGCCGCCCGAATTGCGGGTGGGTCAGGGCTACGGCAAGGTCTCCTGGGCGGTGCGCACGTTCTGGGAGGAGTACGTCGGGTGGTTCCGGCTGCAGTCCACGACCGAGCTCTACCCCGACACCACCGCTGCGGCGCTGGCCGAGCTGCTCGACGTGGCCGGCACCGACGCCGGGTTCGAGCGGGCCGAAGCGGCACTCGACCGCGGCGACGCCGTGCTCGCCATCAAGCTCGGTGAGGCACTGGCCGCGGCGGGTCTGACGGACGACCCACGACTGTGTGCACTCATGGCGTCCGCCCACCGGTACCTCTACGACCACGGCGGCGAGACCAGTTTCTGGGAGGAGGGCTGGCTGCGTACGCAGGCCGAGCGGTGGGACAGCCCGGGGAGTTGATGCCGTGACCTACGACCTGCGTGACGCCGGGCTGCTGCTGCGCCCCGACGTGCTCCTCGATCCGAAACCGCTCCACGATCAATTGCGACGGGAAGCACCGATCTGGCAGATCCCCGGTCAGGACACGTTCGTCGTGTCCGACCCCAAGCTGATCAGGGAGGCCGTGGGTCGTCCCGACGACTTCTCCTCCAACATCGTCTTCGTGCTCCACGACGACGGCAACGGCTGCCCGGTGCCGCATCGGATTTCGAACTATCGCGATCCGATCCATGTGCTCTCGACGGCCGATCCGCCCGACCACACACGCCATCGCCGGATGGTGCAGCCCAACTTCAGCCCGGCCGCGCTGGCCGAGCTCGAGTCGGAGGTCGAACGGATCGTCGACGACCACCTGGCTCGGGTCCTCGAGCGTGGACGACTCGACATCGTCGCCGCCTTCAGCGACCCCGTCCCGGCGGCCACGGTCTGTGCGATCCTGGGCCTCCCGGCCAGCGACGTCCCGACGATCCTCCGGGTCACGCTGGGTACCGGGGCGCTGCTCGACGGCGTCACCGACGCGAGCGGGATCGCCGCGGCCGGTGAGTCGGCGATGGAGTTGGGCATGTTCACCCACGGCCGCCTCCAGGAATCGCTGGCCCTGCCGGTCGAGGAGCGACGTGGGATCCTCGGCTGGCTCGCCGGCCAGATGGACTCCGGCGAACTCACGGAGATCGAGGTCCTGAGCATGCTCACGGTCTTCGTGAGCGCCGGCTCCGAGACGACGGCGAGTCTCCTGGCCACCGCCATCGAGACGTTGGCGCGCGACCCCGAACTGCAGGAGCGGCTCCGACAGGATCCGTCCGGCATCCCCGATGCGATCGAACTGATGCTGCGCGAGGACGGACCGTTCCAGTTCCACTTCCGCTACGTACCGAACGACACCAGCCTCGGGGGGACCGTCATCCCGGCCGGGAGTCGCGTGCTCCTGATGTGGGCCGCGGCCAATCGTCCTGCGCCCGGTGCGGCGGAGTGGTCGGCGGTCGTCTCGGAGAGTGATTCGGGGAGAATTCCACCGCACTTCGCGTTCGGACGGGGCATCCACTTCTGCATCGGTGCGCCGGTCGCTCGCCTCGAGGCGCGCGTCGCACTCACCCGGCTCCTGGCCGCGACCCGATCGTTCGCCATCGACCCCGACTCGCCACCCACCCGTCGACCGAGCATCTTCATCCGCCGTCACGCCACGCTCCCTCTCGTCGTCGAGCCCGCATGAACGCGACGAGCGACCCCTCCCCGGCGCTGCGTCGCGACCTCAACTTGGGCAACACCTGGTTGTTGCCCGAATGGAGCACCGGTCCCGTCGGCGACGAGCGCGCCGTGCTGGAGGCGGCCTCGGCCGCCGGGTATCAGGGCGTTCAAGGAGCCAACCCTGAACTGTGCCGCGAACTCGGGCTGGTCCCGGTCACCTTCGACATCCGCATCGAGCCGGGCGGTCTGGCCGAGCAGGCGGCCAGGTGGGCCGACCAGGGCTTCGCGTGCGCAACCCTCATGGTCGGCACCGGATTCGAGAGCGACGCCGAGGCCGATCGACTGGCCGACGAGATCGTCGAGGCGAGTGCCGCGGCTCGCATCCCCCTCTACCTCGAGACCCACCGGGCGACGATGACCCAGGACATGTGGCGCACGTTGCAACTCGTCGAGCGCCATCCCGATCTGCGCTTCAACGGCGACTTCTCCCACTGGTACACCGGCCAGGACATGGCGGCGAGCGACGTGCACGCGAAGCTCGACCGGCTGGCGCCGGTCATCGATCGGGTGCGGTACGTGCACGGACGGATTGCATCACCGGGCTGCGTGCAGGTCGACGTCGGCGACGGGCGTTCGGACGACGCCCCCGTCAGCCACTTCCGCGAGATGTGGACCCGCGTCTTCCGCTGCTTCCTCTCCGGCGCGGCCGCTGATCCGGTTCCGGCACCCGGCCTCGAGATCGGGTTCGCTCCCGAACTCCTCCCGGGCGAGTTCGGCTACGCGCGGTACGTGCCGGGCCCCGACGGTGCGCTACGGGAGGAGAGCGACCGGTGGGAGCAGGCGCTCGTGCTCACCCGGATCGCGGCGGAGTGTTTCGACTCGGCGTCCGGCGCCCCGGCCTGAGCCTCGCCGTCGCTCCGAAGCACCGGTGACGGCCACGATCGGGCAGGATGGCCCGGTGCGCGTCGTGACGTGGAACCTCCAAGGGCGGGTCGGCGAGTGGGAACGCCGCCACGACGCCATCGAGACCGTCCTCGTCGACGCCGATGCCGACGTCATCATGCTCCAGGAGTCGTGGGTGCAACCCGACGGCGCGACGCAGGCCCACCGGCTGGGCGAACGTCTCGCCCTGCACGCCACGACCGCGGCCGCCCTCGCCGGGTTCGACCGCTACCCGCAGGCCTCCTACTGGGTCGTGAACGCGATCCTGACGCGGTGGCCGTCGACGATCTTGCGCGCCGTGCCGCTGGTCGACGAGATCGGCTCGCCCACGTGGCGACACGTCCTGGTCGTGCACGTGGAGCGTCCCGACGCCGAAGGTGGTGCATTCATCGCCGCCGGCACCCACCTCGAACACGGACTCGATCGTTCCCCAACCCGGTCGGCGCAGATGGAGCACATGATCCGCGAGGTCTCCTCGGCGATCGGAGCGGCCGACTCGTGGCGCGATCGGCTCCCGGCCGTCGTCGCCGGTGACCTCAACGCCGTGCCGTGGTCGGACGAGATCCGTCGGGCGACCGGCGCCGCCCCCACCTACGTGCCCGGGTTCGGCCTGGTCGACGCGTGGGACGCCTGTGGCAACACCGACCGCGGTGACACCTGGTCGTCGCGCAATCCCCTCGTCCCCCGGCGGGCGATCAGCCCGAACCGGCGTCTGGACTACATCACCACCACGTTCCCCCGACGTCGCAGCCTCGGATCGTTCACGTCGTGCGGGCTGATCGCCGTCGATCCGGTCGACGGGGTCCAGCCCTCGGATCACTACGCCGTGCTCGCCGAGGTCGAACTCTGAATGACTCTCTCGTTCGGACGGAACTCGGAGCAGCGGTCGTCGCGAGTGAACAGCTCCTCGTCCAGGCCCTGGCGATCATCGGCAGCGTCGCCTGCATGTCCCAGGCGGTGCCGTTGGCCATCCGGCTCCTCCGCACGAAGGACGTCGGTGGTGTCAGTGCGACGTCACTCGAGGGCCTGCTCGTCTCGAGCGTGTGGTGGCTGACGTACTCGATCGAGATCCACAACATCCCGTCGACGATCTCCTCCGCGGTCGGATTGACGGGCACGGTGATCGCCGTGATCACCCTGGCCCGCCTCGGTGGGCTCGGGCGGAGCGCGCCACTCGTCCTGGCTGGGGTCGTCGGAAGTCAGCCCGACCGATGCCCCCGGTGGCTCGGACCTCCCTGCGTCCCGCCCATGATCTCGTCGGCGATCCCCCAGGGCGTCCTCGAGCGCGTGCTCAGACGAGCCCGACCTGACGGCGTTCGCCGTCTCCGTTGCGATCGGTGAACGAAGGTCTGCGATCGCGGCGTCTGGGCGTCACTTCCCCGAGCGGCACACCTTGGGATCGGACTTGAGCACCAGGCCACCACCGGCTCCGG
>JAFMJM010000072.1 GCA_017853455.1 Acidimicrobiia bacterium
CCGTGGTCGAGGCCAAGGAGCGCCTCGTCGACCTGCGGGCCCGCCAGATCGCCGGGATGGCCGCTCGGCTCGCCACCGAGCTCGTGCCCGGTGAGGCCTGCCCCGTATGTGGCGGCACCGAGCATCCGAGCCCGGCCCGCCCTGGCGCCGACGCCGTCGACGACGAGGAGGTCGAGGCGGCCGAGCGGGCTGTCGAAACGGCCGAGACTCGTCGCAACGCCGCCGAAGAATCCGCCAAGAAGACCGCCGCCGAGGTCGCCGCGCTGACCGCCCAGGCGGGCGAGGCCACCGATCCGGCCGACGCACGATCCGCCGCCGACGCCGCAGACGAGGCCGTCCGGAGCACCCGGAAGGTGGCCGACACCCTCACCACCGTCACCGGTCGCATCGCCACCCTCGACGCCACAATCACCGAACTCGCCGGCAAGATCGACGCCGCCAACACCGCCATCACGACCAGGCGTACCGAAGCCGCCGAGGCGACGGCCCGTGCAGGAGCCCTTCGTGCGGCCGTCGCCCGAGAGGTCGGCGACGGCATCGATCCGGTCGCGGCCCAACGAGCGCTCACAACCGTCATCACCGCCCTCACCGATCTCCAGCACGACGGCGACTCGATCACCCGGGCCACCGCCGCCCACGCACAAACGACAGCACGCCTCGACGCCGACTTGGCGGCATCACCCTTCGAAGATCTCGCCGCTGCCGAGGCCGCGCTCATGGACGAAAAGCAGCGCACGGGGCTCCGCAACCGCATCGACGCCCACGATCGGGCCGTCGCCGAGAACGCCGGCGTGCTGGCCGAGCCCGACCTGGCCAACCTCCCCGACGATCGGCCCGACACCGAAGCCGCCAAGCTCGCCGCCGAGACCGCGGACGCGGAACGGCTGTCAGCCGTCGGTCGCGCCACCGAGGCGCGCCTGGCCCACACCGAGATCACCCGCCTCGCCACCGAGCACCGTGACGGTGTGGCCGCGCTCGGCGATCGGAGAGTCCGTGCCGAGATGCTCTCCGGGGTCGCCGATCGGTGCGCCGGCAAGGTCGCTCCCAAGGTGTCACTGCAGCGCTGGGTGCTCAGTGCCTACCTCGACGACATCTGCGCATACGCGAATCAGCGGCTGCTGCAGATGACCTCCGGCCGCTACCAGTTGCACACCCGGGCCGACGAAGCCCACGGCGCCCGGCAGGCCGGGCTCGGCCTCGACGTGCTCGACGCCCACACCGGCGACCGTCGCGACGTGTCCACCCTGTCGGGCGGCGAGACGTTCCAGGCCTCCCTGGCCCTCGCGCTCGGCGTGGCCGACGCCGTCGAGGCCCACTCCGGCGGGATCCGGCTCGAGGCGCTGTTCATCGACGAGGGCTTCGGCACCCTCGACCCGCAAGCGCTCGAGGCCGCCATGGAGGAGCTCGACCGGCTCCGGGCCGGCGGGCGCACCGTCGGCATCATCAGCCACGTCGGCGCGCTCAAGGAGCGCATCCGGACCGGCATCCAGGTCTCCAAGAGCGACCGCGGCTCCACGGTGACCGTGGGGGTCAGCGCCGAGGGGTGAACGGCCGACTCGGGGTGGCACTTCCGTCGTCACCACTTCATCGTCTTGCCGTCGACTCGGGCGGTCCATCGGGTCCGACCGACTTCGGCGGCATTCGATGACTCCGTGATCGGCAACGCCTGATCGACGTCCCAGCCCTTCACTAGGGTCGCTCCGTGCTCCACGTGCAGGTCGCCGGCGACGTCCGGCCGCTGGCCGACGGTCTCGCGACCGTGCTGGCCCGTCCGCTCGCCGACCCGTTCGCGCGCGAGTGGGTCGGCGTGCCCACCGACGGCATGCAGCGCTGGCTCAAGCTCCGCCTGGCCCACCACCTGGGCGCCTCTGGGCCGGGGGCCGGCGACGGCGTCACGGCCAACGTCGACTTCCGCTACCCGGGCACGCTGCGCCAGGTGGTGCTGGCCGCCGGCCGCCACGAAGCCGACGTGCCCGACGTCGAGGCCGCCGACCCGTGGCGCCCCGAGCACCTCGTGTGGGCCGTCCTCGAGGCGCTGCGCACCGACCCCGACCCGTCCCGGTTCGGGCCCCTCGCCACGCTCCCCGACGGCGCCACCTGGTACGGCCGGTCGCTGCGCGCCGCCCAACTCTTCGACCACTACGCCGTGCGCCGCCCCGACCTGCTGCTCCACTGGGCCGCGGGGCGGGCCGTCGACACCATCGGCAAACCACTCACTCCCGCCGACCGCTGGCAGTTCGAGCTGTGGCAGGCCGCCCACGCCCGCCTCGGCACCCCCAGCCCGCCCGAGTTGGTCGCCGGGGTGCTCGACGGCGTGCGCGCCGGCACCGTCGACCTCGCCCTCCCCGAGCGGCTCGCCGTCTTCGGTCTGACCACCCTGCCGTACGGCGCGCCGTTCCTCGACCTGCTCGACGCCGTCGCGGCCCAGCGTGACGTGCACGTGTTCCTGCTCGACCCGTCAGCCCCGGCCACCGAGCGGGTGCGCGCCGCCGTGCTCGACGTCACCCCCACCGGCGAGGCCCCCACCCGCGCCGACGACCACACCGACGACGCCGTCGCCCACCCGCTGCTGCGCTCGTGGGGGCGGCCCTACCGCGAGCGGGCGGTGCTCCTCGCCGACGCCGAGCGCCGCGGCCTGCCCCGGCCGATCACCGTCGGTGACCCGGCTTCCGAACTACCTGGCGGCGCCACCCTTCTCTCCCGGCTTCAGCACGACGTGCGCGCCGACGTCGCTCCGGCCGGTGACCACGTGCTCGCCGCCGGCGACCGGTCGCTGCAGGTGCACTCGTGCCACGGCCCGACCCGCCAGGTCGAGGTGCTGCGCGACGCCGTCCTCCATCTCCTCGCCGACGACCCCACGTTGCGCGAGGACGACGTCGTCGTGCTCTGCCCCGACCTCGAAACGTATGCACCGCTCGTCGAGGTCGGGTTCGGCCCGTCGGCGATGCGCCGTGCCGCGACCACCGAGTCGGCCGCCGACGCGCCCGCGCCGCCGCGCCTCGCCTACCACGTCGCCGACCGCTCGCTGCGTGAGGCGTACCCGGCGCTCGTCGCCCTCGAGGCGCTGCTCGCCCTCGTCGACGGGCGCAGCCCCGCCACCGCCGTGCTCGAGTTCGTGTCGCTGCCGCCGGTGCGCGACCGGTTCGGGTTCGACGACGAGGCCCTCGCCACCATCGGCGCCTGGATCGCCGAAACCGGTGTGCGCTGGGGGTTCGACGGCGCCCATCGCGCCGGGTGGGGCCTGCCCGCCGACTTCACCCCCAACTCGTGGCGCGCCGCGCTCGACCGGCTGCTGATGGGCGTCGCGGTCTCCGACGACGACCTCGCCCTCACCGTCGGCGACATCGCCCCGCTCGGTGTGGAGGGCAGCCACATCGAGGTCGCCGGGCGCCTGGCCGACGTGATCGGCCTTCTCGCCGATGCCGCCGCCGACTTCGCCACCCCCCGCACCGCCGCCGAGTGGGCCGAGGCGCTGCGCACCCTCGCCGACCGCTGCATCGCCGTCCCCCGCGACCAGGCGTGGCAGCGCGACCGCCTGCGCCGCATCGTCGACGCCCTCGCCACCGACTCCGTCGTCGCCGACCAGCCGGTCGAGGTGCCGCTCGAACTCGCCGACGTGCGCCGATTCCTCGCCGACCGGCTCGACGGTGTGCCCACCCGCGCCGACTGGTTCCGCGGCGGCATCACCGTCAGCTCGCTCACCCCGTTGCGCGGCCTGCCGTTCCGGGTCGTGTGCATCCTCGGCTTCGACGACGTCGCCCGCGGCGCCACCGCCGACGGCGACGACCTCGGGGCCCGCGCCCCGCGCGTCGGCGACCGCGACCCGCGCACCGAGACCCGCCAGGCCCTGCTCGACGCCGTGCTCGCCGCCGGCGACCACCTCGTGATCACCCGCACCGGGCACGACGTGCGCACCAACCGCGCCCAGCCCTACGGCGTCGCCCTCGCCGAGCTGCGCGACGTCGTGCTCGACACGCTGGCGCCGGTCGCCGGCGGTCCGGGCGACGACGACCGCTGGGCCCAGGTCGAGACCGTCCACCCGCACCAGGCCTTCGACCCCGCCAACCTCACCGACGCCGCCCTCGGCGTGCCCGGCCCCTGGACGTTCGACCCGCAGGCCCGGTCGGGCGCCGCCGCCCGCCTGGCCCGCACCACCGACACCGACCCCTTCCTGACCAGCCCCCTCGCCCCGCTCGCCGACCCGGGCACCGAGGTGCTCGACCCCGCCGACCTCCAGCGCTTCTTCCGCGACCCTGTCGGCACCTTCCTGCGTCGGCGCCTCGGCCTCCACCTTCCCCGCGACGACACCCCCCTCGCCGACGACTTCACCCTCACCCTGAAGTCGCTCGCCGAGTGGACGGTCGGCGATCGCGTCGTCACCAACCGGGTCGGCGGCGCCGAGCCCGCCGACTGGCAGCGCCACGAACGGGCCCTCGGCGCCCTGCCGCCGGGCGTCTACGGCGTGGCGGCCGTTGCGCAGTTCACCGCCGCCTCCGACAACCTGCTCGCCGCCGTGCGCGAGCGCGGCCTCGACCCCACCGACCACCACGACGTCGCCGTCGACGTCACCCTCCCCGACGGCACCCGCATCGTCGGCACCGTCACCGTGTGCCACGGCACCGGCGACCCCGGGCCGGTGCACATCACCTACTCCAAGGCCAAGGCCCGCCAGGAGCTCGAGGCCTGGCTCGACCTCATGCTCCTCGTCGCCCACGACCCCGACACCCCGTGGCGGGCGCTTGCCGTGCGACGGGCCGACGCGACGAAGTCCGTCACCGCCGACGTCTGCGAGCTGCGGCCACTGGCATCCACCGACCCACAGGCTGCGGCCCTCGACGCCCTCGCCACCGTCGTCGGCATCCACCGCACCGGGATGTGCGAGCCCATCCCGCTCTTCCCGGTGGTCTCGAAGAAGATCTTCCTCGACTCCGCCACGGAGTCCGACTGGGTCACCAGCGGCGGGTTCGGCGACGGCGCCGCCGACACCACCGTCGTGGCGTTCGGCGAGTGCACCCTCGCCGACATCCTCGCCATCCCGGTCACCGACGACGACCCCGGCGATCCTGCGCCCGGTGAATCGCGGGCTGAGTGGTACGCCGAGCTGCTCTGGGGCACCGTCGCCGCGACCAGCGTCGACCTCGGGTCCGCGACCGACGCCGATGCCGGTGCCGACGACGGGGAGGACGACGCGTGAGCGATCCGATCGCGTTCTCCCTCACCGGTCCGCTGCCCCACGGGCGCACCGCCATCGAGGCCAGTGCCGGCACCGGCAAGACGTTCACCCTGGCCGCACTCGCCACCCGCTTCGTCGCCGAGCGGGGCGTGCCGATCGACCGCATCCTGATCGTCACCTTCACCCGGGCCGCCGCCGCCGAACTGCGCGACCGGGTGCGGGAGCGCATCGCCGACGCGGCCACCGCGCTCGCCGGCCGCGAGCCGCTCACCGACGACCTCCACGTCACCATCGCCGAGCAGGCCGACGGTGGCCGGGCCGCCGCCGCCCGCCGGCTCGAGCAGGCCGTGGTCGACTTCGACACCGCCACCATCACGACCATCCACGGCTTCGCCCAGCAGGTGCGCGCTTCGCTCGGCGCCACCGCACCCGGCGACCTCGACGCCGAGCTCGAGGACGACACCCGGGTGCTCGTGACCCAGGTGTGCACCGACCTGCTCGCCCGGACGGCGGTCACCGGTGGCGTCACCGCCGACGACCTGCCCGGGCTCGAGGCGTTGGCCAAGCTCGTCGGCTTCGTCATGAACAACCCGGGGATCGCCACCGTCCCCGACCCGGACGACCCCGCCACCCTGCCGGCCGCGGCGCTCGCCGCCGGTCTCGTCCGCGACGCCGTCGCCGAAGTGCACCGGCGCCGCCGGGCCGCCGGGCGACTCGCCTACGACGACCTCATCACCGAGCTGCGCACCGCCCTCGCCGACAGCCCGTCCGCCGTCGCCGCCCTCCACGACCGGTTCGCCCTCGCCCTCATCGACGAGTTCCAGGACACCGACCCGGTGCAGTGGGCGATCTTCTCCCGGGTGTTCGGCACCACCGACGACTCGACCCTCGTGCTCGTCGGCGATCCCAAGCAGGCCATCTACGCGTTCCGGGGCGCCGACATCCACACCTACCTCGCCGCCGCCCACGCCGACGGCACCACCCGCACCACCCTCACCCGCAACTTCCGCTCCGACGGCGCCGCCCTCACCGCCACCGAGCGGCTCCTCACCGGCGTCACGTTCGGCGACGACCGCATCGGGTTCCTCCCGGTCGCCCCGTCCGACGACCACGCCGACCAGCGCATCACCCGCACCGACGGCACGCCGCTGCCCGCGCTGGTGCTGCGCACCGCCGTCGGCCCCCACATCGCCCGCAACACCAACCTCAAGGACGTCAACACCGGCGCCGCGCTCGACGCCATCGCCGTCGACCTCGCCGAGCACGTCGTGCATCTGCTCACCGACGGCCACCTCCCCACCCCCGACGGCGGCACCCGGCCCGTGCGGCCCGGAGACGTCGCCGTGCTCGTCGGGCAGCACAAGGAGTCGCCGATCATGCAGGCGGCGCTGCGCAATCGGGGTGTCCCGGCGATCGTCGCCCGGGGCGGCAGCGTGCTCGACTCCGCCGCCGCCACCCAGTGGACGTGGCTGCTCACCGCCCTCGTCCGCCCCGCCGACCCGGCCCGCGCCCGCACCGCCGCTGCGTCGTGGTTCGTCGGTTGGAGCGCCGACCGCATCGCCGCCGCCACCGACGACGACCTCGCCGGCGTGCAGACCACCCTCGCCCGCTGGGCCGACGTGCTCGAGGCCCACGGGCCGCTCGAGTTCTGCCGGGTGCTGTGGGCCGAGAGCGGCGTCGTCGCCCGGGTCCTCGCCCACCCCGACGGCGACCGCGAGCTCACCGATCTCGACCACGTCGCCGAACTGGTGATGACCACCACCGACAGCCGGCACCCCACCCCGGCCGGGGTGCTCGCCGCCCTCACCCGGCTCCACGACGCCACCGACGCCGACGAGGACGACGACCTCACCGCCCGGCGCATCGAGTCCGACGCCGAATGCGTCCAGATCATGACCGTGTACGCGGCCAAGGGCCTCGAGTTCCCGGTGGTGTGCGTGCCGACCCTCTGGAAGCCGACGTACGCCCAGGCGAAGCAGCAGGTCTTCCTCGACCCCGAGACCGGGGTGCGCACCCTCGACGTCGCCCCCAAAGTCGAATGGCCGTCCAAGGCGGCCCAGAAGGGCCGCAAGGAACGGGCCACGACCGAGGCGGTCGGGGTCAACCTGCGGCTCCTCTACGTGGCGCTCACCCGGGCCCAGCACCAGACGGTGGTGTGGTGGTCGCGGCCGGTCGGCCCGAAGAAGACCGGCCTCGCCCGGGTGCTCTTCGCCCGCGACGCCGCCGGCATCGACCGGGCCGCGTTCGCCAAGGAAGCGCCGGTGCCCCTCCCCGACGACACCCTCGCCCGCCTGCGCGAGCTGTTCCCGCCCGACGACCTCCTCACCGTCGACGAGACCGTCACCGGTCCGTCGGACCTCGTCTGGACCGACCCCACCCGCGGCGCCGCCGACGGCGAGCACGGGGTCGCCACCCTCGACCGGTTCCTGCCCCGCGACCGACGCCGGTGGTCGTTCACCTCCATCACCGACCGGGTGGGTGCCACCTCCCACGACCCGGCCGACCCCTCCATCGGTGACGCCGGCGCCGGTGACGAGCCAGCCGACTCCGGCCCGGTCGTCCGCACCGACGAGCCCGCCCCGACCGACCTGCCCCTCGGCGCCATCCCGGGCAGCAAGGAGTTCGGCATCCTCGTCCACGAGGTGTTCGAGCAACTCGACTTCACCGGCTCCGACGCCGAGCTCGACGAGCACCTCGCCGAGCTCATCGCCCGTCGCCGGGGGGTGGCCAACGCCCGGGTCGACACCACCGTGCTGCGCGACGGCCTGCGCGCTGCGATCGAGTCGCCGCTCGGACCGCTGTTCGGTGACGGCGTGCGCCTGCGCGACCTCGCCCCCGCCGACCGGCTCGCCGAGCTGTCGTTCGAATGCATGCTCGCCACCGGTGGCCCGGCCACCACCGACCGCGCCATCGGCGCCCTGGTGTGCACCCACCTCACCGCCGACGACCCGATGCGCCCGTGGGCCGAGCGCCTCGCGGCCGGCCTCTTCGACGTCGACCTCGCCGGCCACCTCACCGGCTCCATCGACGCCGTCTTCCGGGTCACCGACCCCGCGACCGGACAGCCGCGCTTCGTCGCCGTCGACTACAAGTCGAACCTGCTGCGCGGCCCCGACGGCACGGCCCGATCCACCGACTACGCACCCTCCCGTCTGCCCGCCGCCATGGCCGACCACCACTACCCGCTGCAGGCCCTCATCTACCTCGTTGTGGTGCACCGCTACCTGCGGTGGCGCCTCCCGGACTACGACCCCGCCGTGCACCTCGGCGGCGCGGCCTACCTGTTCGTGCGCGGCATGACCGGACCCGACACCACCGTCGTCGACGGCCACCCCCACGGCGTGTGCTCGTGGCCGGTGCCGTCGGCGCTCGTGGTGGCGCTCTCCGACCTGCTCGACGGGCGCAGCGAGGTGACGCCGTGACCAGTCCCACGTCGCCGTCGCCGTCGACGCCCACCCGCACGGGCGTGAGCCCCGAGGTCGCGGAACTGCTCGAGCAGTTCCGCCAGGCGGGGGTGCTCGGCTCCGCAGACGTGCACGTCGCGACCACCATCGCCCGCGCCGGCGGCGAGGCCGACCCCGCGGTCGTTCTCGCCGCCGCATTGGCGACGCGCGCCCCGCGCCACGGCCACGTGTGCATCGAGCCCGCGACCGTCGCCGCCACCATCTCGGCCGAGGACGACGACGGACCCGACGCCGCGCCCGACGCCACACCGGGCGCCGTCGACGTCGATGGCGTCGACGCACCCGCCGACCGCGCTGCCACGCTCGCGGCCCTGCCCTGGCCCGACCCGGCGACCTGGGCCACCGCCCTGTCTGCCTCGGGCGTGGTCCGCGCCCCCGCCGACGCCACCGAGCCCGGCGCGCCGGTGCTGCCCCTGGTGTTCGACGGCACCCGCCTGTGGCTCGAGCGCTACTGGCGCTACGAGGACCGGGTCGCCGCCGCCCTCCGGGCCCGGGCCGCGACCGCCGTCGGCTGCTTCCCCGACGACGCCTCCACCGACGCCGCCCTCACCGCCGCCTTCGGCTCGGCCGATCCGGCCGACCGGCAGCGGGCGGCCGCCCACCTGGCCCTGACCCGGCCCCTCGCCGTGATCGCCGGTGGACCGGGCACCGGCAAGACCCGCACCGTCGCCCACACGCTCATCGCCGCGGCGTCGCTGGCCCGGGCCGCTGGACGCGAACTGCGCATCGGCCTGGCCACCCCGACCGGCAAGGCGTCCGACCGCATGACCACGGCGCTGCACGCCGCCGTGCAGGGCGCCGGCATCGATGCGGTCGTCGCCGAGTCGCTGGGCACGACCACGGCGGTCACCCTGCACCGGCTCCTCGGCGGCACGCCCCGCGGCACCTTCCGCCACGGTCCCGACGACCCGCTGCCCTACGACCTGGTGATCCTCGACGAGACGTCGATGGTGTCGCTGCCGCTCATGGCCCATCTGCTGGCGGCGCTGCGCCCCACCACCGGTCTGGTGCTCGTCGGTGACCCCGACCAACTCGTCAGCATCGAGGCCGGCGCGGTGCTCGGTGACGTCATCGCCCCCGTGCGCGAGGGTCACGCCGAGGGGCACGTGCTGCGTGACCACGTGGTTGTGCTCGACCGCTCGTACCGGTTCGGTGATCGCGCCGACATCGTCGGCCTCGCCGACGCCATCCGCACTGGCGACGCCGACACCGCGGTGGCGCTGCTCCGGGCCGGGGGTGACGAGCTGGCCTGGATCGAGCCCGCCGACGGGGCGGCCCTCGACGCGCTCGCCGACGACCTAGGGGTCACGGCCCGAGAGGTCGTCACCGCCTCCCGGACCGGCGACGCCACCACCGCGCTCGAACGCGGCACCGACGTCAAGGTGCTGTGCGCCACCCGCCACGGCGACCTCGGGTCGTACCGCTGGACCGAGCGCCTCGAGCACCGCCTCGGCGACGCCGTCACCGCCGGAAGCGGCCCGGGCGGACGGTGGTACTTGGGCCGTCCGGTGATCGTCACCCGCAACGATCCGCTCAACCGTCTCTTCAACGGCGACACCGGCGTGTACGTCACCACCCCCGACGGGCCTGCGGTTGCGTTCCCAACCGCCGCCGGCGTGCGGACCGTCGCCACCGCCCAGCTCTCCGACGCCGAGACCTGGTGGGCGATGACCATCCACAAGAGCCAGGGATCCGAGTTCGACCGGGTGGTGGTGAGTCTGCCGGTGACGGCTTCACCGATCCTGACCCGCGAGCTGCTCTACACCGCCGTCACCCGGGCCAAGCAGCGGATCACGGTCGTGGCGTCGGAGGCGGCGCTGCGGGCCGCCATCGCCCGCCCCGTGCAGCGCGCCACCGGCCTGCGCACCGCGCTGGGTACCTAGTCGGTCGAGTCGGTCGA
>JAFMJM010000073.1 GCA_017853455.1 Acidimicrobiia bacterium
TCGCCACCGGGACCGTGATGTACGTCGGCGCGCTGTCGGGCCTGGTCGGGCACCGGGGGACGGTCCGCACCGTCCACTTCTGGTGCGGCGTCGCCGTGCCGATCCCCCTGGTCCTCGGCCTGCTCGCGCCCCGGCACGGCCGGTCCCTGCGGGCCGATGCCCGGGTGCTCGAGCGCTTCGACGCCGACGACCGGGCCTGGCTCCGCCGCCGTCCGAACGCCGGACCGGGCAAGTTCAACGCCGGCCAGAAGGTCAACGCCGCGCTCCTCCTCGGAAGCGGACTCGTGCTGTTCGGCACCGGCCTGATGCTGCGCACGGCGACGTCGTTCCCGGTGCCGATCCGGACCGGGGCCACGTTCGTCCACGACTGGTTCGCACTCGGCCTGACGCTCCTCGTCCTCGGGCACCTCGCCCTGGCGCTGCGCGACCCCGGTGCCCTCGCGGGGATGGCCCGGGGCACCGTGCGCCCCGAGTGGGCCGCGCGCCACCACCCCCGTTGGACCGCGACAGCGGAGACGCCGGCGACGGGCGCGCCCCGCCGTCCGGCCCCCGGGGCGGCCGACCCCCCTCGCTAGGCTCGGCGTGTGGCCGCACCCGATCCCGCCGACATCGTCCTGCCCGCCGACTGCCGACCCGCCGACGGACGCTTCGGCTCGGGCCCGTCGAAGGTGCGCACCGAGGCGCTCGACCGCCTGGCCGCCACCGGTGGCACGTTCCTCGGCACCAGCCACCGCCGCGACGGGGTGAAGTCGGTGGTCCGACGGGTCCGCGAGGGGCTCGCCACGATGTTCTCCCTGCCCGACGGGTACGAGGTCGTGCTCGGCAACGGCGGCAGCACCGTGCTGTGGGACGCCCTCGCCTTCGGTCTGGTGGAGCAGCGTTCCGAGCACGTGGTGATCGGCGAGTTCTCGTCGAAGTTCGCCGAGGTCACGAGGGGAGCGCCGTTCCTCGACGACCCCGTCGTCGTCTCGTCGCCGCCCGGGACCCGCATCGCTCCGGTCGTCGACCCGACGGTCGACGTCTACGCCCTCGTCCACAACGAGACGTCCACCGGCGTCATGTGCGACGTCGTCCGACCCGCCGCCACCGGGCTGGTCGCGGTCGACGCCACCTCGGGCGCCGGCTCGCTGCGCGTCGACCCCGCCGAGTTCGACGTCTACTACTTCGCGCCCCAGAAGGCGTTCGGCTCCGACGGTGGCCTCTGGGTGGCGCTGTGCTCCCCGGCGGCGGTCGAGCGGATCGGCCGGGTGGCCGACTCGGGCCGGTGGATCCCACCCTCGCTCGACCTCCGGACCGCCCTCGACAACTCCCGGCTCGACCAGACGTACAACACCCCGGCGTTGGCGACCCTGTTCCTCCTGTGCGACACCGTCGAGTGGATCAACGACCAGGGTGGCCTGGCCTGGTCCGCGGGTCGCTCCGACGCCTCGGCGGCGGTCCTCTACGGCTGGGCCGAGCAGCGCGACTTCGTCACCCCGTTCGTCGCCGACCCGGCCGCGCGCAGCCACGCCAACGCCACCCTCGAGTTCACCGGAGTCGACGCCGGAGACCTGTGCACGGCCCTGCGCGCCAACGGGATCGTCGACGTCGAGCCCTACCGCAAGATCGGCGCCAACCAGCTCCGGGTCGCGCTCTTCCCGGCGATCGAGCCCGACGACGTGGCGGCGCTGACCCGCGCCCTCGACCACGTCGTGGACGTCCTGGCCGGATGACCGTCGCACCCGACGACCTCGTCTCGCGTCGGGTCACCCTCGGCGCCGCCGAGGACGAGGCCGAGGCGATGTTCGAGCGGGGCTGGACCGACGGTCTCCCGGTCGTCGCCCCGACCCCCGAGCGGGTGGCCCACATGCTCACCGGCACCTCCCGCGACCCCGGCGAGGTGGTGGCGGTGGTCCCGCCCAACCTGGTGCCCTGCACGGTGGAGAAGGTCGCCGTCAACGCCGTGCTGGCGGGCTGTCGGCCCGAGTACCTCCCGGTGGTGCTCGCCGCCGTCGAGGCGGCGTGCACCGACGCGTTCAACATGCACGGCCTGCTCGCGACGACCTGGTTCTCCGGTCCGGTCGTGATCGTCAACGGTCCCGTCGCCCACGCCATCGGCATGAACTCCGGCGTCAACGCGCTCGGACAGGGCAACCGGGCCAACGCCACCATCGGGCGGGCGCTGCAGCTCGTCGTGCGCAACGTCGGGGGCGGCCGCCCCGGCGAGGTCGACCGGGCCACGCTCGGCCAGCCCGGCAAGTACACGTTCTGCTTCGCCGAGAACGAGGCCGACTCCCCCTGGGAGCCCCTGCACGTGACGCGCGGGTTCGGCGCCGGGGAGTCGACCGTGACCCTGTTCGCCGGTGAGGCCCCCCGGGGCTTCGCCGACCAGCTCGGCCGCGACGCGCCCCAGTTGGCCACCAACCTCGCCGACGCGCTCCTGACCGTCTGGGGCACGCGCGCGGTCATGGCCTTCGACGCCTTCGTGGTCGTCTCCCCCGAGCACGCCCGGGTGTTCCGTGACGCCGGCTGGTCGAAGCAGCAGGTCGTCGACGAGCTCCACGAGCGCATGCTCCGGCCGGGCCACGAACTGGTCCGCGGCTCGGGCGGGATCGCCGAGGGCGTCGACCCGGCCTTCGCCGAGGCGCAGATCCCGAAGTTCCGACCCGGCGGGCTGAACCTCGTGCACGCCGGCGGAGGGGCCGGCCTGTTCTCGGCGATCATCGGCGGCTGGGCGTCGGGGGCCCTCGGCAGCGACATCGTGACCGTCGCCGTGCGAGACTGACGCCATGGCCCGCGTCCTGCTCGACCCCACGGCGGAGACCCGTCCCGACACCCGGGAGCGCGCGACGCGCCCCGACACCCTCGACGGACGGACCGTGGGGCTGCTCGACATCGCGAAGGCCCGCGGCGACGTGTTCCTCGACCGCATCGAGGAGCACCTCACCGCCCACGGACTGCGGGTCGAGCGGTTCCGCAAGCCGACCTTCACCAAGCCCGCCCCGATCGACCTGCGCCACGAGATCGCCACCCGCTGCGACGTGGTGATCGAAGCGCTCGCCGACTGAGGCTCGTGCACGTCGTGCAGTGTGCACGACATCGTCGAGCTCGAGTCGCTCGGGATCCCCGGGGTGTTCGTCGCCTCCGACCAGTTCGTCCAGGCCGGAGAGATCCAGGCCCGCGCGCTCGGCGCCGACCCGGCCCGCGTCTACGTGCCGCACCCCATCCAGGACCGCACCGACGACGAGGTACGAGCCCTGGCCGACGCCGCGTGGCCGGCCATCCTGGCTGCGCTGGCGCCGCCGCCGTCGCCGCCGTCACCGTCACCCGCGGCAGGCTGACCCCACACCGACCCTCTCGTTGTTTGGGTGATTGTGGGGGCCAGAGGCCCCACAATCACCCAAACAACGGGGTGGGCGGGGTCGGGTCGGGTCAGGAGATCTCGAGGGCGGCGCGGACCGTGTCGCGGCCCGGGCGGCGCCGCTCGAGCAGGGCGAACGCCTCGTCGAAGTCGGCGAACCCGAACACGTCACCGAGCATCGTCGCGGTCGGCACCGCGCCCGAGTTGACGAGCTCGACCGCACGGGCGGTGTCGAGTCCGGCGCCGGGGCGCAGCGTGATCTGGCGCATCGGGATCGCGTCGACGTCGAACCCGTCGAGGGGTCGGTCCTTGAAACCGGCGACGACCACGGTGCCACCGCGCCGGACCATCTCCATGCCGACCTTCACCGTGACCGGGTTGCCCGAGGCGGCGTCGACGACGACGTCGGCCATCGCCCCGTCCGTGAGCTCGGCGACCCGGACCACCGGGTCGGCGGCCTCGACGTCGACGACGTGGTCGGCCCCCACCGCCAGGGCGGCGTCGAGGCGCAACCGGTCGGCGGCGAGCCCGGTGACGATCACCGTCCCGGCGCCGGCGGCCCGGGCGGCCACGACCGTCGCCAGCCCCATGTGCCCCGGACCCTCCACGACCACCACGTCACCGGCCCGCACCGGCTCGACCCAGGTGACCGCCGAGCTGAGCGACTCGAACACGGTGCACTCGGCCGCCGAGATGTCGTCACGGAGCCGGTGCACCATCGAGCCGGGCACCAGCTCGAGGTACTCGGCGTAGCCGCCGTGCAGCCCACGATCACCCTCGACCGCGAAGTCGAGCCCGTAGGCCCGGATGCCGGCGGGCGTGATCGCGATCGTGCGCACCGCGACCCGGTCACCCTCGTCGACCCCCCACTCGGCCCGGGCCTCCAGGCTGATCCGGTCGATGCGACCGACGATCTCGTGCCCGGGGACCACCGGGAACGTCGCGCCGCGCGGCGTGCCCGCCCCACCGTGGAACTGGTGGACGTCGCTGTGGCACAGGCCGGTGGCCTCGACCCGGAGGATCGCGCCACCCGGCTGCGGATCGGGCACCGGGAAGGATCTCTCCTCCCAGGTGCCGTCACCCCGGAAGACGATGGCCCGCGACTGCACGGTCAGCCCCGCAGCACGGCGTCGGCGAACGCCTCGATCACCGGACGACCGCCCGACGGCCAGCCGCAGTACAGGTAGCCGAACCCGGCCTCGCGCCAGGCGTCGATGCTGCGGCGGACGTCGTCGAGCGGATCCTCGAGCGACAGCGACGTGGCCCGCAGCACCGCCGAGGGCGGCCGACCGGCCTCCTCACAGAGGCGGTCGAGCAGCTCCGACCGCTTGACCATGAAGGCCAGGTCGCCCTGGGCGTGCCAGGCGTCGGCGTACTTCGCGACGAGCGGCATCATCCGCTGCTTGCCGAAGGCCCCCATCCAGATCGGGATCGAGGGCTGCTGCACCGGCTTCGGGTTGATGGTGGCGTGGTGCACCGACGCCCGGCGCCCCTCGTAGGTGACGTCGTCCTCCCGGAAGACCCGGGTGAGGATCGCCAGGGCGTCCTCGACCAGGTCGACGCGCTGGCCCGTCGGTGGGAACTCGAAGCCGAGGGCGTCGTGCTCCTGCTGGAACCAGGCCGCCCCGAGCGCCAACTCGAGCCGACCGTCGGAGGCGTGGTCGATGGTGATCGCCTGCGTGGCCAGCAGCGGGATCGGCCGGTAGGTGATGCCGGTGACCATCAGGCCCAGCCGGATGCGTGTGGTGGCGGTCGCGAGGGCGGCGAGGGTCGTCATGCCCTCGAAGCACTCACCCGGGCCCTCGCCGTACATCGGCTGGAAGTGGTCGAAGCCCCACATGCCGTCGAAGCCGAGGTCCTCGGCGAAGCGGGTCCGGTCGACCACCTCCGCGAAGGGCATGCGCTGCTGGGCGATGTCGATGCCGAACCTCACGGGACGCTCCTCGTCGTCGGTCCCGGCGAGGCGGACGTCAGGACGGCGCGGTCCGACCCAGCTCGGGATGCTCGGCGCTGAAGGTACCCCACGCCGACTCCCAGCCCGGGACGACCCAGGCGTGGACCATCCACGAGGTGGAGCCGTCGGCCTTGGTCCCGCCGCGCTGCGCGCACTCCTCGGCCGTGAGCGACGAGCCGCCCACCACCACGCCGCCGCGGGTGCACAGCCCGATGTGCTGGTGCCACGGATCGTTGGGCCCGGCGAACCCGTCGGGCGCCACGGCGGTCCCGGACACGTAGTACGAGAGGCCGATCATGCGGGCGGTGGGAGCGTTCCCGCCGTAGAGGAGCATCTCGGGCTGCTCCGGGTCGAAGGTGCCGTCGACCAGCGAGAAGTTCATGTAGTGGGCGCCGATGCAGGGGAGGTATCCGGTGACCCGGCGGTAGCCCGCGGCGGTGGCGTCGGCGGCCGTCGGGTAGCGGGCCGCGGCGGCCCGGGCCTGGGTCAGCTGCACGGCGAGGAGCGAACGGGTGGGCTCGTCGAGGGCCGCCTGGACCGAGGGACCGCGGTGACCGTGGGCCTCGCCGCCGTTGACCGTCGCCCCGGAGAGTTCGCACGGCGAGGTGCCGGTCCCGCTCTCGATCCCCACGGTCGCGCCGCCCGGGACGGTCGGATGGGTGTGGCCGTCCGCAGCACCGGCGTCGGCGGTGGTCGCGCCGGCGACGTCACCGCTGTGGTCGTGCCCCGCTGCGTGGGCGGCGTGCGAGTGCCCGCCCCCGAGGGCCGGAGCGACGGCCGCGGTGGTCAGGGCCACGAGCGCGACCCCGGCGACGGCTCCCGCGACCCCGAGCAGCCGACGACCGAGGGCCCGGTGCCCGAGCCGGGCCCGCAGCCGACCGTCGAGCAGCGCGACCGCCCCGGCGACGGCGAGCACCTCGCACGCGGTGGCGACCAGGTCGGCGAACCCGACCGGCTCCGGGACCCAGGCCCCGGGCTCGACCGGGAGACCGGTGATGCGCGACATCGCCCACAGCGCGGCGACGGCGACGTCGACCACCACGACCGACCGCAGCACCCAGCCCGCCGGTCGCCGCAACACGGCGACCGCCAGGAACAGCTGGACCCAGGCGGCCACGACGAAGAAGGCGCCGTGGACGGTCCCGACGGCGAAGTGGTCGGGCGCGACGGCGAAGTGGAGCGCGGCCGCTCCGAACAGGGCGCCCGCGACGGTCCAGCGGAGCGCGTCCACGGGGGTCGGGGCGGCCGGACGGCCGAGCGGTCCGGTCCTGGCGGTCTCGTCGGTCGGGGACTCCACGGTGTCGACCATCGCTGCAGCGTAGGACCGCGTCAGCCCAGGCCGAGCGCGGGTCCGGTGGCCAGGCCCTCCCAGCCCGGCGGCGGGGGGTCGAGACGCCAGTACTGCTCGGGCGACTCGAGCTTCTCCGACAGCGCCCACTCCGCCTCGAGGGCCCGGAGCTGCGTCGGGTAGCACGCCAGCGCCGCGCGCTTGCGGTCCGGGTCGGCGGCGAACGGCGGCGCCACCGGGGTGGGCCACGCCCCGGCCACGAACAGCTGCGCCACCCGGTGGGCGAGCAGCCCTGGGATCAGGTGGTAGCCGTAGTCCTGGTAGCAGAGCCAGGCGGGGTCGGGTCGCCGATCCCGGACCCGCATGGCCACGGCGTGGGCGGCGGCGTGGTCGGGGTTGCCGAGCCCGAAGGGCACGAACACCGCCGTCGGGTCGACGGCGTCGAGGACCACCTCGAGGGCCTCGGCGATGGCCGCCCCGCCCCACGGGGTCGCCCGGTCGAGGTGGGAGTGCTCGACCGCGTCGAGCCAGCGCGGGACGGCGCCGAGCGTCGCCAGGGCGGCGGCGTCCTCGGCCCGGCGGGCGGCGTGCACCTCGTCGCCGGCCCCGAACCCGCAGATGCCGTCCCACCGCTCGACCGGGTCGGGGTAGGCGTCGGGCCGGCCGGCGAACAGGGTCACCACGGTCGTGCCCGGTCGGGCGGCCAGGAGGTGACCACAGCCGAGCACGGCGTCGTCGAGGTGGGGCGAGACCACGAGCGGTCGGGCCAGGTCGGCTTCGGTCAGGAGGCCCCAGGTGCGCATGTCGGCGGGAGTCGTCACCGCCCGAGCCTGGCACGGACCGTCACCGGCCGGTATATAGTTCGACGAACGAACTATGTCGACCCGCCCCTCCGCTCCCGCCACCCCCGAGCCCGCGGTCACGCTGCTCGCCGACGACCTCATGACGACCGTCGTCCGGCTCGCCCGGGTGCTCCGGCGCCACGCCGCCCCCGTGGTCACCCCGACCCAGTGGTCGATCCTGACCACCCTCGGCCGCCAGGGCCCCCTCACCCACGGCGAGCTCGCCGCGGTCGAGCACGTCCGGCCCCCCACCATCACCGCCGCGGTCGACCGCCTCGAGGAGGACGGCCTGGTGGCCCGCGAGCGCGACGACCACGACCGCCGGGTCACCCGGGTCGTGCTGGCCGACGCCGGGCGCGACCTGCTCGCCCACGCCCGCCGGGAACGCACCGCCGAGATCGAGCGCCGCCTGCGCGGCCTCACCGCCGACGAGCGCGACGCCCTCGCCGCTGCGGCCCCCGCCCTCGCCCACCTCCTCGACGACGGTGACCGGTGAGCGCGGCCCGCGGCGTCGCCGGACGGACGTTCTCGTCGCTCGGCTCGCGCAACCTGCGGTGGTACTTCGCCGGGCTCACGGTCTCGCAGGTCGGATCGTGGATCCAGCTCGTCGCCACCCCGTGGTTGGTGCTGCGCCTCACCGGGAACGGCGCGATCCTCGGCGTCACCTACGCCATGCAGTTCGTGCCGATCCTCCTGCTCGGAGCCTTCGCCGGGGTCGTCGCCGACCGCTACGACAAGCGCACGCTCCTGATCGTCACCACCACCCTCCTCGGACTCAACGCCCTGGCGCTCGGCGTGCTCACCCTCACCCACGTGATCACCGTGTGGATGATCATCGTGCTGTCGATCCTCCTCGGGATCGTGGCGGCGTTCGACAACCCGATCCGACGGTCGTTCGTCCCGGAGATCGTCGAACCCGACCAGCTGACCAACGCGGTCAGCCTCAACAACGCCGTGTTCACCATGGCCCGGATCGTGGGCCCGTCGATCGCCGGCATCTGCATCGCCACCGTCGGGATCGGGTGGTGCTTCATCCTCAACGCCGTGTCGTTCGTCGCGGTCGTGGTGGCCCTGCAGGTCATGCACGTCGACCAGCTCCACGGCCACGGACCGATCGCCAAGGCCAAGGGGCAACTCCGCGACGGGTTCGTCTACGCCTGGCGCGACAAGATGATCCGCCTCGCCACGCTGTCGATCTTCGTGGTGGGGGTGCTGTCGTTCAACTACCAGGTGGTCCTCCCCCTCATGGCGAAGCGGGAGTTCCACACGGGAGCGGGCGGCTACGCGCTGATGTTCGCCGCCACCGGCGTGGGCTCGCTCGTGGGTGCGCTGTTCTCGGCGCACCGTTCCCGGGCGAGCGGCCGCCTGATGGTCAACTCGGTGGTCGCGTTCGGGGTGGCGATGGGCCTGGCCGCGGTCGCCCCGACGCTGTGGCTCGAGTACCTCGCCCTGATCCCCATGGGCATGCTCGGGATGGTGTTCTTCTCGATGGCCAACGCCACGGTGCAAGAACGCGCCGTGCCCGAGATACGCGGCCGCATCACCGCCCTCTTCTCGGTCGCCTTCCTCGGGAGCACCCCGATCGGCAGTCCGATCATCGGCGCGGTCGCCCAGTCGCTCGGGGCCCGGGTGGGCTTCGCCATCGGCGCGGTGGCCGCCCTCGTGACCGGACTCGTGTGCCTGGCCGTGCTCCACCGCTGGATCCGCGAGGCGCGCGCCGACCGGGCCGTGGCCGAGACCACCACCGCCTGAGCGGACGTCAGCAGAAGTCGGAGCCGCCGTCGACGTTGACGTTCGCCCCGGTCATGTACGAATTGACCCGTGAGCCGACGAAGGCGATCACGGGGCCGATCTCGGCCGGGTCGCCGGCCCGCGGCAGGTGGGCCGGATGGCCGAAGTCCTCACCGATGACCCGCATGGCGTCGACCAGCGAGTGGGGGTCGACCCCGCGCTCGGCGGGAAGGGCCTCGAGGTAGCCGACCATCCCCGCCGACAGGAACGACCCCGGCGACACGGTGTTGACCAGGATGGCGTCTCCCGCGAGCCACACCGAGAGGTTCTTGCTCAGCGACGTCATGGCCGCCTTGGCCGCCGTGTAGGCGACGATCTCGGGCGACTGCCGCTTGGTCGAGTGGGCCGACACGTTGACGATCCGCGCCCACTCGGCGGCGCGGAGCAACGGCAGGGCCGCCCGCACGCAGCGCACGGCCGACAGCGTGCCGATGTCGAAGGTGGCCATCCACTCGTCGTCGTCGATGGCGTCGAAGGCTCCGATCCCGACGTCGACCGGCCCCGCGGCGTTGACCAGGGTGTTGCACGACCCCCACCGTTCCCCCACGGCCGCGAACGCCGCCTCGACCGAGGGCCGGGAGGTCAGGTCGGTGGACACGCCCCAGGCGTCGGGGCTGCCGAGGGCGGCGAGGGCCGCCACCGTCTCGTCGATGCCGGCCTGGCCGCGCGCCAGCACGCAGACCTTCGCCCCGTCGGCCGCGAAGCACTCCGCCGCCGCGCGGCCCATCCCCTTGGTGCCGCCGTTGACCACCACGGCGGCATCACGCAGTCCGAGATCCACGGGTCACCTCCGGGTGCGGTCGCTCAACCCTCGAGGCCGGCCGACGGAAACCGGTCGACGTTCGGGTTGCGGATGAAGCCCGTGATCGAGCCGTCGGGCAGGCGCACCAGCGCCGTGATGATTCCCTCCCCGACGTCCTGGGGTGCCTGGTGGACGACGGCACCGTGGGCGACGGCCTCGGCGACGGCCGCATCGACGTCGGC
The DNA here is from genome assembly GCA_017853455.1 of Acidimicrobiia bacterium. Classification (GTDB taxonomy): domain Bacteria; phylum Actinomycetota; class Acidimicrobiia; order IMCC26256; family PALSA-555; genus CAIUKV01. The sequence goes on from JAFMJM010000073.1 coordinate 10,200, forward strand.
GACTCCCCAGTAGACGTGGGCGCCGTCCGCCGGATCGGCACCGGGCAAGAGCCCCAATTCGTCACCGGCGACGTCGAATCCGACGTAGAAGGGGGCGTCGAACGACGGTTGCACCCCGAGGAAGCCGATCCACCACGCACGCGCCGCCGCCAGGTCGGCGATCGGGTGGATCACCGTTCGCAGTCCGAGCATTCGTTCGTGCACGGTGTCCCTCCCGGGTCGGTCGTCCGAGCCGCCGCAGCCTAGAGGCGTTCGACGTTGGGGGCCGGGGGCACCCGGCGGCGGGTGTCGAGCACGAAGGGGG
>JAFMJM010000074.1 GCA_017853455.1 Acidimicrobiia bacterium
TGATCTCCTGGAGCTCCTCGACCGCCTCGTCGAGTCCGGCCACGTCGGCGAAGGTCACCTGGGGCTGGTCCTTCTGGACCGTCTTGGTGCGGGCCTTGCCGAAGCTCATGATGCGGTTGCCGCCACCCTGCATCTGGCTCAGGAAGAACATGATGATGCCGAACACGAGCACGAACGGCAGGAGGTTGACGAGGAGGGAGACCCAGATGCTCTCCTTCTGGGCGTCGACCTCGAACGGCTTGACGTCGGCGGCGACGATCTTCTTGGTGATCGTCGACGTGTAGCCGTCGGGGAACCGCACCTCGTACTGGGTCCCGTTGGTCAGCTCGCCCTTCACGACGTGGTCCTGGTCGTAGAGGGTGGCGTCGGCGACCGTCCCGTTGTCGAGCCGCTGCTCGAAGGTGTTGAGGCTGAGGGTCGTGCGCTCGACGGGCTGGGAGACGAGGCGCGCCAGCACGAAGACACCGACCAGCAGGACGGCGAGCCAGATGGCGAGCGAACGCCGAGACTTCTTCACCACGCCTCCGCGGCCGAATGGGAGCCGCCAGGGTAGCCGTCAGGCGGAGCCCTCGTACCGGTGGATTCCGGGCAGGTTGCGGTAGCGCTCGTCGACGTCGAGCCCGTAGCCGATCACGAAGAGGTCGGGGATCCGGAAGCCGACGTAGCGCAGGTCGAGCTCGGTGCGCTGCAGGCCCTCCTTGACGAGCAGGGCACAGGTCTCGACCGACCGGGCACCCCGGGCCGCAAGAGTGCGGGTGAGGTACGCCAGGGTCAGCCCCGAGTCGATGATGTCTTCCACGATCAGGACGTCACGGTCGGTGAGGTCGGCGTCGAGGTCCTTCAGGATGCGGACCACCCCGCTCGTGCGGGTGGCCGACCCGTACGACGACACCGCCATGAAGTCGACCTCCACCGGCAGGCCGATGGCCCGGGCCAGGTCGCCCATGAACAGGAACGCCCCCTTGAGGACGCCCACCAGCAGGGGCGGCCGGTCCGCGTAGTCGACCGTGATCTGGGCACCCAGCTCCGCGATGCGGGCGTGCAACTCGTCGACCGGGACGACGACCTCGCCGACGTGGGCATCCATCACGGCGTGACGCTAGCCCGCGTGAGCACGAGTACCCCGCCGCTGCGTGAGACGCGCCGACCCCCCGCGAGCTGCGTCGCCCGGACCTGCCCACGCGCCACGGCCAGGATGCGGTCGACCTCGGCGGCCGACGGCGGTGGTCCACCGACCCACTGGCGCACGGCCCGCCGGGCCAGGACCTCGGGCAGGGCCACCAACGGCGCCGCCGGGGTGATGGCGGCGTCGGGGGGCCAGGCGGCGCGGGCGAGCTCGTCGAGGTAGTCGCTCTCGCTGCGCAGGAGCGCGGCCTGGCGGGCGAGCACCGGGACGAGGTCCCGGGCCGCGCCCGCCGACAGCGCCGGCAGCACCTCGTGGCGGACCCAGTTCCGCCGGAGGTTCACGTCGTCGTTCGTGGGGTCGCGGAACCACTCGACCCCGATCGCCGCACACACCGCCTCGGTGTCGGTGCGGCGCAGCCCGAGCAGCGGCCGCACGACGTGGCCGCGACGGGCGGTCATCGCCCCCAGCCCGGCCGACCCGCTGCCCCGCAGCAGGTTGAGCACCACGGTCTCGGCCTGGTCGTCGGCGGTGTGCCCGAGGGCGACGGTGGCCGCCCCGAGGGACTCCCGCGCCTCGGCGAGCGCGGCGTGTCGGGCCGCACGCGCCCGGGCCTCGAGGTTCGGACCGGGCGCGACGATCGTCACCCGGCGCTCGGACGGCACCCCCATCCGGTCGGCGACCGCCGCCACGAATGCCGCCTCGTCGGCCCCGCCGGGCCGCAGACCGTGGTCGACGTGGACGGCCACCACGTCGGAGCGGACGGTGGCGGCGAGGGCCAGCAACGCGACCGAGTCGGCGCCCCCCGAGCACGCCACGAGGACCGGGCCCGGCACCTCGGTCAGGAGGGGCACATCCCGGACCCAGGGCTCGAGCAGCCGCGCCCGGGCCTCGCTCAGGCGACCCGGGCCAGCCACCGCGGCGGGTCCTGGAGCTCGTCGGCGGTCGGGAGCCACTCGGGCCCGCGCCACGCCGGGTCGACGGCCCGCTCGCCTCCGAGGCGCTCGACCTCGGCCACGAACCGCTCCCCCACCTCGTACTGGCGGAGCTTGGCCTCGATGCCGACGGCCTTGCGGACCAGCGCCGAGACGCCCCCGCTCGAGCGGCGGGCCTCGAGCACCCGGGCCATCCGGTCCTGACCGCGCACGTGGCGGGCGCCCAACTCGTTCATCACCCGGTTGCCGTGCCCCTCGAGCAGCGTCATCAGCGACTGGATCCGGGCCAACGCGCTGCGGTGCTCCGGAGACGCCAGCAACGCCACGATGCCGCCGTCGTCGAGGGGGTTGCGACCCCGGCGCACCTCCTCGAGCGCGGTCCGCAGGGCGTCGACCACCCGACGCGGGTCGGCGTCGATGCCGCCCAGCAGGTCACCCACCTGGGCGAGGAAGTACGGGCGCAGCCACGGCACCGCCGTGAACTGGGCCCGGTGGGTGCACTCGTGGAGGGCGATCCACAACCGGAAGTCGCGGGGTCGGAAGGCGAACCGCTTCTCGAGGGCGAGCACGTTGGCGCCGACGTAGTAGACGGCGTCGTCGGCGGCGGCACCCCCGGCGGCGGGCCGGTCGTCGGGCACCAGCAGGTCGTACTGGCCGAGCACCCGCTGCGACATCCAGCCGAGCATCAGCCCGAGTTCGGTGGCGGTGACGCTGCGCCCGACCGGGGCGAGCGGGTGGTTGACCGTGCGGGCGCCGATGCGCTCGCTCAGCGGGGCGAGCAGCGTCCGCATCGACGCCACGTTGGCGTCGACCCAGCCGGTCCGGTCGAGCACCTGCGCCCGGGCCGGGGTCGGGGCGACGAGACCGGTGAAGTCGGCGACGAGTGACTCGGCGCGGGCGCTGGCCTCGGCGAAGTCGTCGGCGAGGGAGGCGGCCAGGTACGAGCGCGACAGCGGGTCACGCCCGACGGACCGGCGGGCGACCCGCCCGGCCAGCGCCCAGTCGATCGGCTCGGGGAGGGCCTCCCCGACCGGCGCGACGGGCGCCGCGGTGGTCATTCCTCGACCCGGCGACCCTTGATGCGCGGGATCAGCACCTGGCGGACGTAGCCGCCCGACAGGGCCAGGACCGTCAGCACGACCGCCACCGTCAGGATCGGGGCGATCCACCAGAACCACAACTCACCGGCGACGACGTTCACGCGGGCCTCCCGGACTGCCGAATCCCCGCATCATACGCAGCGCCGGGCGTCCGACCCGACCCGGGGGTCGGCGATCCGGGAGCCGAGGCTCAGTGGGTGCCGGGCTCCTCGTCGAGGGCCGAGGTGAGGAGGTCGTCGATGCGCCGACGGAGTGCCTCGGGCACCGGGTCCTGGGAGCGGGTGGCCACGACCGTCCGCCACATCTCCTGGAACTCCTTGAGATCGGAGCAGTTGCGGCACCGGTCGAGGTGGCGCGTGATCTGGCGCCGCCGGAAGACGGTGAGCTGCTCCCGGTCGAGGTAGACGTAGAGCTCCTGTTTGACGGATTCGCAGTCCATGGAGGCTCCGGATCAGTCGGCCGGGGGCTCGGCGCTGGGGGTCGGACGGGACCCGTCGACCGAGGGCAGCAACCCCCGCTCGACGGCGAAGTCGGCCAACCGCTTCTCGAGCTGCTTTCTTCCCCGGTGGAGGCGACTCATGACGGTGCCGATCGGGACGCCGGTGATGTCGGCGATCTCCTTGTAGGAGAAGCCCTCGACGTCGGCCAGCAGGACGGCCACCCGGAACTGCTCCGGGAGGGCCTCGATGGCGTCCTTGACGGCCTGGTCGGGCATGGCGTCGAGGACCAGGCGCTCCGGGGTCGTGCCGGCCTGGGCGGCCTCGAGTCCGCCGAGGCGGCGGTAGAGGGCGAAGTCCTCGACGTCGTCGAAGTCGACCTCGTCGGGCCGGCGCTGCTTGGCCCGGTACATGTTGATGTAGGTGTTGGTGAGGATCTTGTAGAGCCAGGCCTTGAGGTTGGTGCCGTCCTGGAACCCGCCGAAGCCCCGGTAGGCCCGCAGGAACGTCTCCTGGACGAGGTCCTCGGCGTCGGCCGGGTTGCGCGTCATGCGCATGGCCGCCGAGTAGAGGGCGTCCATGTAGGGGGTTGCGAGTTCGGCGAACTTCGCCTGATCGGCCACGGGCGCAGGCTAACCGGGGGACGGCCGTCCGGGGGCGGCACGCCAGCAGGGGTGGCCCGGACCGGCCGGGCCACCCCTGTGACGATCGACGTCGGGCCGGATCAGGGAGCGCAGGCCGGCTCGGTGTTGCTCTGGAGCTGGACGAACCGGGCGTTGACGTTGGCCGACGAGGTGCTCCCACCCGACAGGGCGAAGTTCGTCGCCACCCAGGTCCGGGGGCAGCGCTCGTTGGCCCGGATCGTGAAGTAGTCACCGAAGCGGCCGTCGGACCGGTTGGTGGTGCCCGAGGCCGTGAGGCTGACCGTCTGGAACCAGTAGCCCGAGGTCGACGAGTCGTCGACACCGACGTAGCCCTGGGCGGCGGACCCGCCGCCGCCGGACTTGCCGCCGGCCGCCAGGCTGATGGCGAACTCACCGTCGGAGTTCCCGCCGAGGACCGGGAAGCTGAAGCAGAGTGGCGTCGAGTTGTTGTAGATGATCGTGTCCTGGACCTTGGTGTTCGTGCTCGGGTTCACCACGACGCCGCGGACGTGCGCCTGGGTGGCACCCCCCACCGCCGACGAGGGCCACACGAACTGCACGACGCTGCCCGCCACGGCACCCCGCATGCGGAACCCGGCGATCGAGTACGCGGTACCCCGCTCGATGAAGTCGTAGTTGTTGGTGCCCCCACGGCAGTCGGGGTTGTTGAACGCCGACTCGGCGACGCTGTAGGTGTTGCTCGACACCGACGTGCTCGACTCCGGCCACTTGTAGAGCCGGAACGTGGTGGTGTTGTCGAGGACCCCCCAGTACATCGTGGTGGTCGCACCCTCGGCCGGGACGATGATCCGCTGACTGGAACCCGTGTAGGTGTAGGTGTTCGACGAGGTCGTCTGGCAGTTCGACATCTGCGACACGTTGAACCGCTTCATGTCGGAGCCGACCCAGTTCGACGACCCATCCACCTTCTGGTACGACAGGTAGAGGTAGCCGTTGCTGACGGCGATGTGCGGGTAATCCGGCATCATCGTCGCGGAGCCACTCGGATCGATCGTGTAGGAGCAGTCGACCGTGTCGGTCGAGCCCCGACGCACGAAGATCCGGACGTTGCCGTTGGTCAGCGCAGCATTGGTGTAGAGCATGATGTGGAAGGTCGTGTCCGTCGGCGAGTGGTGCACGACGTCGGTGTCGCAACACGCGTTCGGCGCCTCGGTCGGTCCGGCCGGGTAGGAGAAGGACGTCCAGGTGTTGCCGTTGTCGGTCGATCGGCTCCCGAACGTGTTCCCGGTGTAGATGACCTCCCGGTCGTCGACCGCCGCCGCCGGCTCTGCCAGCGTCTGGGCCACGCTCTTGGCCACCGAGTTCTGGGTGTTCCGGGGGACCGACAGCAGGTCGGTCGCCGCGCCACCCGACACCGTGGTGGGGCCGTTGGGCAACGGCGCCGCCGGGCCGGCCGGACCCCGCAGGGCCGGCACCCCGCCGGCCACCAGCTCCCGCCGATCCAGCAGCTTGGTGTACGCCACGCTCGCCTGCGCGGGATCCACGACCGGAGCGGGCGTCTCGAGGACCCCAGGCGCATCCGGTGCGAGCGCAACCGTGGTGGTCTCCACGCTGGGGCCGGCCGCGCCGGCGCCACTCCCGGAGGAGCCACCTTCGAAGCCTCCCGACACCCTGGTCTGCGCCGTCGCCGGCAGGGCCGTCGCCACGACGCCCATCACGGCGACGCAGAGCGCCGCAGCGAAGGACTTCCGCTTCGTTCCGAACTTCATCGAGATCCACCCCCGTGATCAGCCGAGGGGACCGGTGCTCCGGAGACGCCCCGCGGACCGCCCTTACGTTTTCCAACCCGGTTGCCCGCTCGGGGAATCCGACGGGCCGGGGGGCGGGTCGTCGCGACCCGGGTCGGACGGACGTCAGGTCTCGGTGTTCTCCGGTGCGCAGTACTCGAACCGGAACTCGTAGAGCGCCCGGTCCCGGCTGGCTCGATCCCCGATATGCGCGATCTGTATTAATCGGACATCGACGGCGCGCCGCCAGCGTCGTGGGCGGTCGGTCCGGTCGAACTGCCGCCGGGCCCGGGGGATGGCGGTGGGGGTCCAGGGGTAGAGCGCGGCGCAGGCCCGCCGGTAGTGGGCGTCGCGGGTCACCGGCGGCTGGTCGGCCGCTCCGGCGCCGGTCACCCCGGCTCCGAGCACGCCGGCGAACAACACGGCGACCGCGCCGACCGTGCGTCCGACCGAACGCCGCCGGCGGTCAGCGGCAGGCGGCGGCAACCACGGTCCCGTCGAAGAATCCCGGGTTGGTCCCCTGCCACAGCCGCACGGCGTTGGCGAAGGTGAAGTCGCGGAAGTCGGCCTCGTCGATCAGGCCGTCCTCGACCAGCTCCCAGGCCTCGGCCAGCACCCCGCGGAAGTCGGGGACGTCCCAGTGGCCGATGTCGGAGGCGAACACCGCCGGCAGGCGGGCGCCGTTCGGGTTGAGGTCGCCGTGGAACGCCAGGGCGTTCATCGGGTCGTCGGCCTCGCAGCCGAAGAAGAACTGCTCGGTGAAGATCCGGGTGACGTCGGCCGGGCCGGTGATGCCGCACGCGGCGAACTCGTCGCGGGTGGCGAGCGGCTCGTCGGGGTCGGCCAGGAACCGCAGCGTGTCGTCGAGGGCGTCGAGCCGCTCGACGAACGACGCCGGGCCGTGGGCGCGCACGAGGTCGTGGACCAGGGCCCGGTCGAGGTTCGCCGGGTCGTAGTGGGCGATGGCGTCGAGGTTGCGCTTCTTCCAGTGCGAGATGATGTCGGCGTGGAGGGTGGCGGCCCAGGCGACGCCGCCCTCGTGGAACGCGAACCGCAGCTCGGGGAACCGGGTCGGCACGCCACCGAAGAACAACGACCGCGCCATCGCCTCGGCCCCGGCGGCGAAGTTGCCGATGTGGTTGGCGACGTAGTTGAACGGTGACGTCCGGCTGCCGAAGCCGATGCCGGTCGAGTGGAACGTGGGCGACACGCCGAGCTCGGCGCAGCGCCGCCACACCGGGTCGTAGTCGTGGGCCGAGTCGAGCCCGAGACCGTCGACCCACCGGGCGGCCCGGTCGCCGTCGTGCCCGGGCGCGAACCGGTTGACGAGGCCCCCGATGAGGACGGCCCGCAGGCCGAGCTCACCCACCGCGTGGTCGAGCTCCGCGATCGCCTCGTCGGGGGTGTACGACGGGATGATCGCCACCGGCAGGAGTCGGTCGGCGTGGTCGGCGTAGGCCTCGGCGTAGTACCGGTTGCAGGCGCGGGCGACGCCCCGGCGCAGCTCGTCGTCGTCGAGCGCCATCGGCACCAGCCCGAACGTCGGGTAGAGCACGGCGAGATCGACGCCGATCTCGTCGAGCCGGGAGTGCAGGAGCCCCGGGATCATGGCGGTGGCCCGGTCGAGCGAGTTCGCCGCCGGCACCCCCCACCAGCCGGTGCGCGACACGCCGAGCGTGCGACGGGCCGCCGCGTCGAGGCCGCGGGTCAACGCCGGCCCGTCGAGCAGCCGGTCGAACCCGGCGCCGAGCGCGGGACCGCCGTCCTCGACCAGGAAGTCGCGGATCAGCGGGAGGAACTCGACGTGGTGGCCGTCGGCGTCGATGACCGGGTGGTCGATGCGGGCCCGGATCGCCTCGGTGTCCATGGCGGGAACGGTAATCCGAGGCGGCCGAGCCCGGACGCGCCCATGCCACCGGACCGGTGCGACCGAGGCGACGTCTGGGGTGGAGCCGGGAAGGAGATTCGAACTCCTGACCTGCTCATTACGAGTGAGCTGCTCTGCCGACTGAGCTATCCCGGCGGGGGTCCGCAGTGTACCGAGACGCCCGACCGCCGACGGAGCCGGACGGTGCCCGGCCCGGTGCCGTTCGGCCGGTGGGTCAGCGGGCGGCGGGGAGCGCCACGAGCAGCGCCTCGAGGCAGAGCGCCGGATTGGGGTTGCGCCCGAGCGACGCCCGGGCCGCCCGGCAGGCGTCGATCGCCGCCACCGCCTCGGTCGGGCCCACGATCGGGCCGGTGCCGTCGAGGTTGCGCGCCGGGGCGTCGGGGCCGGCGAGGGCGTCGCGGTAGCACGACTCGAGGGCGGTGATCCCCTCAGCCAGCGCCCGGCGCTTGGCCGCGGTCTGCTCCCGCTTGTGGCGCTCGGCGAGCCGGTTGCGCAGGGCCGAGGCGGAGCGGTCGGGGTACCCGGCCGCCGCGAGCTCGGCGGCGAACGCCTCGGCCGCCTCGCCGTGTGCGTCCTTCAGCGCGGCCAGCGATGCGTCGATCCGCTCGGTCAGCGACTCCGCCGCGCCGATCGCCGTTCCGGCGTGGCCGTCGAGCGACCGGGCCGCCGCGACGAACGCGGCCCGCAACTCACGACCCGGCCCGGCCAACGACCGGGCCCGACCCAACTGGCCGCCGGCGAGGGTGGCGGCGAGCCGGGCGGCGTCGGGCGCGACCCCGTCGGCGATCAACGCGGCCTCGACCGTGGCCGACGACAGCGGGTCGAGGTCGATCCGTTGGCAGCGCGACCGCACCGTCTCGGGCAGGTCGTCGGCGGCGGCCGTCACCAGCACCATCACGGTGCGGTCGGGCGGCTCCTCGATCGTCTTGAGCAGCGCGTTGGCGGCGACCGCGCGGTTGGCGCTGAGACGGTCGGCCTCGTGGACCACGATCACCTTGCGGGCACCCTCGACCGGACTGCGCAACGCCTCGGGGATGATCCCCTGACGGACGTCCTCCTTGACCCGGTAGCTCACACCCTCGGGCTCGAACTCGACCACGTCCGGGTGCATGCCCCGCAGCGCGAGGTCGACGGCACGGTCGTCGCCCTCGCCCGCGACCAGGCACGCCGCGAACACGCGGGCGGCGTCCTCGACGCCCGAGCCGCGCGGCCCGACGAGCAGGTACGCGTGCACCGGCCGGTCGACCGCGCGCTGGAGCAACGCGACGGCGTGGTCCTGGCCGACCAGGCGGTCCCACGGCGACGTCACGGCGTCACCGCCGCCACCACGGCGGCCCACACGGCGTCGGCCACCTCGGCGGTCGTCACGGCGGCGTCGACGACCGCCCAACCCCGGTCGGCGGCGATGGCGTCGTACGCCGCGACCACGGACGCGAGGAAGGCGTCCCCCTCGGCCTCGATGCGGTCGGCCGGGCCCCGGCGTCGCCCGGCCAGCACGGCGACCGGCGCCGCGAGGTACACCACCACGTCGGGCTCGAGGCCCCGGGTCGCGAAGCGGTTGAGGTCGGCGACGGCGTCGACCCCGAGGCCCCGTGCGCCTCCCTGGTAGGCGAGCGACGACCCGACGAAGCGGTCGCTCACCACCCAGGTCCCCGCGGCCAGGGCGGGTTCGACCACGGTCGCCACGTGCTGGGCCCGGTCGGCCGCCATCAGCAGTGCCTCGGCCCACGGGTCGACCGGACCGTCGTCGTCGAGCAGGAGGCGCCGCAGCGACCGGCCCAACTCGGTCGCACCCGGCTCGAACGTCGCCACCACCCGGTGACCGTCCGCTTCGAGTCGCGCCACGAGGGCGGACACCTGGGTGGTCTTGCCGCACCCGTCGCACCCCTCGAGCACGACGAACGACCCGCGCGTGGCGCTCACGCGGACTCCGTCCCCAGGTCGGTCGGACCGGTCGAACCGGTCGGGCCGGTCGACCCGGTCCCCGACCGCGTGTGCATCATCGACCAGCGGGCGTAGACGCCGGCACCGAAGGTGAGCAGGCCGCCGCACCACAGCGTGACCCGGACCCCCGGGAACGTGTACTCGACCGCGCCCACCGACACCGTGCCGACCTGCAGCACCGAGTGGACGAACCACTGCCAGGCGTCGGCCCAGAGCGGCGAGATGACCAGGGCGATGAGGAGGCACATCCGGATGACGGTGTAGAGCGTGGCGAAGGTGCGGCCGCGCATCTCGTCGTGGACGGTCTCCTGGAGCACGGTGAAGCCGGTCACGTACGACGTTCCCGCACACGCCCCGAGCAGCACCACGGCGACCGCCGCCGGGAACGTCGACGAGAAGGTCGCGGCCAGGAACAGGAAGCCGCCCGTTCCCATGACCGCGTAGTCGAACACCGTCTCGCGCGGGATGCGCTTCTGGAGGAACAGCA
>JAFMJM010000075.1 GCA_017853455.1 Acidimicrobiia bacterium
GACGTGATGCTGTGGTCCGACCCCGAGCCCCACCAGCGGGTCCGGAACCTGGTGAAGTCGGCGTTCACGCCGCGCGCGATCGCCCGGTACCAGCCCATCGCCGAGCGGGTGGCGAACGAGCTCGTCGACGGCTTCGTCGACGACGGACACGCCGACCTGGTCGCGCAGTACAACTACGAGATCCCGTTCCGGGTGATCGCGCACATCCTCGGCATCCCCGAGACCGACTTCCCGCGCATCAAGGAGCACGCGTGGGACTTCGCGCGAGCGGGGGAGAAGATGGTCTCCGACGAGGTCGCGGCCCGCGGTGACGTCGCGGCCCGGGCCTTCGAGGAGTACTTCGGCGCGTTGGCCGAGGATCGTGCGGCCCGGCCCGGCGACGACCTGATCTCCTCGCTGCTCGCCGCGGAGACCGACGGCGAGCGGCTCACCCGCCGCGAGCTCGTCGCCAACTGCATCCTGCTGCTCCAGGCCGGGCACGAGACCACCCAGGACCTGATGGGGAACGCCGAGGTGGCGCTCTTCCGCCATCCCGACCAGCTGGCGCTCCTCCGCGACCGTCCCGAGATCACGAAGAACGCGGTCGAGGAGTTCCTCCGGTACGACGCCTCGGTCCAGACCAACCACCGGATCATCCTCGACGGCATGACGATCGGGGACCACGCCATCCCCGAGAACGGGATGATCTACATCTTCCTCGGTGCGATCAACCGGGACCCGGCGCGGTACCCCGATCCCGACCGGCTCGATCTCACGCGCGACGTCACCAGCCACCTGGCGTTCTCCTTCGGGGCCTACTACTGCCTCGGAGCCGCCCTCGCCCGTACCGAGGCCCAGGTCGGGATCCGGACGCTCCTGGACCGCCTCCCCGGACTGCGCCCGGCGACGGGTGCGTTCGAGTGGCGGGACAGCCTGCTCCTGCGGGGCCCCCAGCGCCTGGAGGTCGCCTGGTGAGTCGTCGCCGGACCCCCACCCGGGAGGGATCGGGGATGGCCACCGGGCAGTTGCGGTCGCCCTAGGATCCGGGACCCAACCAACTTCCCGGAGGAACCCATGTCCGTCAAGGTCGGCGACCGCATCCCCGACGTCGAGGTCCGCATCCTCGACGCCGACGGCAACCCCCAGCCCGCCCGCACCGGTGACCTGCTCGGCTCCGGCACCGTCGTGCTGTTCGCCGTCCCCGGGGCCTACACCCCCGGCTGCTCCAAGGTGCACCTCCCCGGGTACGTCGAGAACTACGACGCCCTCAAGGCCAAGGGCGTCGACACCGTCGCCTGCATCGCCGTCAACGACGCCTGGGTGATGGGCGCCTGGGGCGAGGCCCAGGGCGCGACCGGCAAGGTCCTCATGATCGGTGACGGCTGCGGCGACTTCGCCGAGGCGATGGACCTGGTCATGGACGGCACCGCGTTCGGTCTCGGCAAGCGGTCGCGCCGCTACGCCGCCGTCATCCAGGACGGCGTCATCACCAGCCTCGACGTCGAGGAGGGTGGCGGCATCAGCGTCAGCGGCTGCGACATGGTGCTCGGCAAGGTCTGAGGCCCCGGGGCCCCGGCCCCGTTCGGATCTGCGTCGCGACCCGGTCGGTCAGCCGACCGGGTCGCTCGCGTCCGGGCCCAGTCCGTCGAGCAGGTCGGACGGCCAGTCCCGGGAGACCGATCCCTGCCAGCGCGGGTCGCGCCGCTCCAGGAACGCCAGGGCGCCCTCCCGGGCGTCGGGCGAGCCCATCAGCCGCAGGTGCAGGTCCCGCTCGAGCCGGTCGACCTCGTTCCCGGCGAGGGTCGGATCGGCCCAGAGCAGCGCCTTGCACACCGCCACCGAGACCGGAGCGGTGTTGATCGCCACGTCACACGCCAGTTCGACGGCGGCAGGCAGGACCTCGTCGGCCGGCAACGCTCTCGACGCGACCCCCATGGCGGCCAACTCGGTGCCCGAGAACGTGCGTCCGGTGAGCAGGATCTCCGCCGCCCGCGCCTGGCCCACGGCCCGGGTGAGGGTCCAGTGGGCCCGGGCGTCGGGCATCACCCCACGCCGGACCTGCACCACGCCGTACTTGGCGTCGGCGGCCACGAACCGGATGTCGGTCTGGAGCGCCAGGGTCAGGCCCAGGCCGATGGCGTGGCCGTTGACCGCCGCGACGACCGGCTTGCGGACGTCCCAGGCGTGCACGGTGAACGGATCGCTCCGGAAGGTCGAGCGGTCGGGGGCACCGAAGGTGTCGCCACCCCGACCGAGGTCCGCCCCGGCACAGAACGCCCGACCGGCTCCGGTCAGGACCACGACCCGCACGTCGTCGCGGGCGTCGCACTCACGGAAGGCCGCGTCGAGCTCGGTCCCCATGCGCGCGGAGAAGGCGTTGAGCACCTCGGGCCGGTCGAGGGTCACGACGGCGACGCCGTCGGTGACCGCCAGGCGAACGTGGGGGTCGTCGGGCCGCGCGCTCACGCCGTGAGGGCCCGGACCCGTTCGGCGACCCGGCCCCAGCGCTCCAACACCGTCGGGTCCTTCCCGTACTGGTTGATCGCCGTGTACGACATGAGGCGGATCTTCGGCGCCAGACCGGCGTACCGGTCGACCAGGGCGTCGGCCAGCTCGTCCCACGGTGCCGCCACGACGTAGTGGTCGAGGACGTCGTCGGTGATCACGGCGATCATCCCGGCGATGTCGCCGCCCCGCTGCAGCTCGTGCAGCCGGTCGGACAGACCCGGGAAGCCGTGCAACTCGAACACGGGGGAGTAGGTCCGGGTGCTTCCGTAGAAGGCGATCATGCCGCGGGCGTGTTCCCGCGTGGCGGCGATCTGCTCGGCGGTGTCGCCGACCCCGGTCATGACCGGGATCTCCAACGTGACGTCGTCGAGGGACCGACCGACCTTGGCGGCGCCGGCGACGATCTCGGGGATCTGTACGTCGCGGACGTACTCGGGGGAGTGGAACGGGTGGATGTGCACCCCGTCGCACAGCTCGCCGGCCAGCCGCGACATGTAGGGCAGGACGGCCGAGACGAAGATCGGCGGATCGGGCGCGTCGAGCGGGCCGGGTGACCATTGCGGCGTCAGCAGGGAGAAGGTGTAGTAGTCGCTCTCGAAGGCCAGAGGTGCGCCGCGGAAGGCGGCGAAGATGGCCCGCAGGGCTCCGACGTAGGCCCGCAGGCGAGGGCCGGGCGGTGCGTACTCCGCGGAGTACCGCCGCTCCACGTGGGCCTTCACCTGGGTGCCGAGCCCCAGGGTGAACCGACCGCCGGTGGCGTCGGCGAGCTCCCACGCCACCTTGGCCGTGATCATCGGGCTCCGGGGGAACGCCACGGCGACGGCGGTCCCGATGCCGATCCGCTCGGTGGCGAGTGCGGCAGCCGTGCAACTGAGATAGGCGGTGCGGCCCGACTCGGTGAACCACAGGCCACCGAGCCCGGCCGCTTCCGCCCGGGCTGCGAGCTCCTGGACTCCGCGCAGGCGACCGGCAGTGGCCATCATGTCGAGATCGATCATGGTGAGAGCGTAGGCCCGTCGCCACCCGCCACATCCGATCGGTCGGATACATTCGGAGGACCAGACCGATCGCACCGGGGGGAACCGTGAAGCTGGACCTGCTCTACGAGATCGACGCGCCCAAGCCGTGGCCCGGGGGGCCGCACCCCCACGGTCAGCGTCTGCGCGAGCAACGGGCCTACGCCGAGATGCTCGAGCAGTGTCGGCTGGCCGACACCCTCGGCTTCAACACGGCCTGGTTCGTGGAGCACCACTTCCGCGAGGGGCGCTCGCACTGCCCGGCCCCGGAGGTCGTGCTCGGCGCCCTCAGCCAGACCACCGAGAACCTCCGGCTGGGGTTCGGGGTCACGCTCCTCCCGTACGGCTTCACCCACCCGGCCCGGGTGGCCGAGAAGGTCGCCACCGTCGACGTGCTGTCGGGAGGCCGGGTCGAGTGGGGCACCGGCCGGTCGACCCCCATGGAGCAGACCGCGTTCCACGTCGACCGCGACCGCAGTCGCGACGAGTGGGAGGAGGCGATCCGGATCGTCTGCGGGATGTGGCGCGAGGAGTACTTCGAGTGGGACAGCCCCACGTTCCAGTTCCCCAAGCGCATGGTCACCCCGAAGCCCTTCCAGGACCCGCACCCGCCGGCCTGGATGGCCGCCACGTCCGAGGGCTCCTCGGCGGTCGCCGGCCAGAACCAGCTCGGACTGCTGTCGTTCTCGATCATGCAGCCGCTCGACAAGATGGCGGCGCAGATCAAGGCCTACAACGAGGCGTGGGACAGCCCCGAGTCCGCGCCGATCTCCGACGTCAGCACCAGGAAGGTCGCGGCCTACACGCTCGTGCACTGCGCCGAGACCAACGAGCAGGCGGCCGAGAACGGCATCTGGGACTCGGTGGGCTGGTGGTACCAGAACATCGCGCAGTTCACCCTCGACTGGGAGATGCCCCACTTCTCGCCCGAGGAGCGCGACGCCCAGTTCCCGTACCTCAACCCGCTCATGAAGGGCGAGGTCCCGGTCGAGGCGTTCGACCAGGGCGACATGATCGTGGTCGGCGATCCCGAGCGCTGCTTCGAGAAGATGAAGCACTACGCCGATCTCGGCGTCGACGAGCTCATCTGCTACGTGCAGTTCGGCCACCACTCGGGCGAGAGCATCCTCAAGACCATCGAGCTGCTCGGCAAGGAAGTCCTGCCCGAGCTCGAGAAGTACGTCGCGTCGAAGTGAACCGCCGACCCAACGTCGTGCTGATCATGGCCGATCAGCACCGGGCCGACGTGCTCGGCTGCGCCGGGGATCCCACGGTCGCGACGCCCAACCTCGACCGGCTCGCCGCCGAAGGGGTGCGCTTCGCCCGCACGGCGTGCCAGGGTCCGCTGTGCATGCCGGCGCGGGCGTCGGTGCTCACCGAGCGCTACGTGCGCGACCACGGCGTGTACACCAACTGGAACGCGGTCGAACCGGGAACCCCGACCTACCTCCACGCTCTGCGCGACGCCGGCTACCACACGGTGGCGCTCGGCAAGCACCACCTGAGCGGCGACGAGCTCCCGGCCGAGCACGTCGACGCCCTCGCCGATCTCATGCACGAGCGGGGCTTCGCGGAGGTGCACGAGACCGGCGACAAGTTCTCCATCGGCGTGCCCCACACCTACTCGGACCACCTCCAGGAGCGGGGGCTGTGGGAGGTCTACGAGACGCACATCCGTGACCGCTCGTACCAGGGCGACGGCGGCCGGGGCGCCAACCCGACCAAGCGGATCCCGATGTGGGACTCCACCCCGATGGACCTCGGCACCGACGACGCCATCGACGCCTGGCACGGCCGGATGTTCGCCGACTGGTTCGCCACGGCGCCCACGGACGCGCCGTTCTTCGTGTTCGCCGGGTTCCCCGGACCCCACGATCCGTGGGACGCCCCCCAGGACGCCCGTGACCGCCACACCGGGCCTGAGACGTCGTTCCCGGCGACCACCACCCGTCCCGACACCGACGGTGCCGGGACCTACGGACGGCTGCTGAAGGGGATGCTCAACCTCTCCGACACCGACACCATGACCGACGACGCCATCCGCGGGATGCGCCGGGCCTACGCCGCCAACGTGTCGATCATCGACGCCGAGGTCGGGCGAATCCTGCAGGTCCTCGAGGACCGGGGCCTCCTCGACGACACCTGGATCATCTACACCAGCGACCACGGCGAGATGGCCGGCGACCACGGCCTGATGTCGAAGTGCGTGCTGTTCGACGGGGCCGTGCGCGTGCCGCTGATCATCCGTCCACCCGGTGGCGCCGGCGCGCTCGCCGGACGGGTGGTCGACGACCTGGTGGAGGCGATCGACGTGCCCGCCACCGTCCGGGCCATCGCGGGCGCCGGAGCGGTGCCGGGCTCCGACGGACGGTCGCTGCTCGGATACCTCACCGGCGACGATCCTGTGGCGCGGCGTGTCTCGGTGAGCGAGAACTGGGGCTTCGCGGCGTTCGACGACGGGGCCCACAAGCTGATCGTCGACGAGGACGCCCTGACCCCGTGTGCGCTCTACGACCGGGCCCGCGACCCCCACGAGGACCGCAACGTCGTCGCCGACCCCGACTACGCCGGGGTTGTCGACGCCATGATGGACCTCTACGTGCGCCCGTTCCTGGCCACGCCGGCGGTCCGGCCCTACCCGAGTCCGTTCACCGCCTGATCGGCACCCACCGAGCGGTCAGGCGAAACCGATCGACCGCAGCGCGGCCACCGCCTCGAGGTCGGCGATCGCCGCCTCGGCGCGGGCGAGGAACGCCTCGGAGAAGATCCGGCGGGCGTCGCTGATCCCCTCGGGGAACGTCACGATCTGACAGCAGGCCACGACGGTGTAGGCCGACTGGAGCCGGTGGGCCGTCCAGGCGTCGTCGAACGAACCGGCGTCGTCGCCGGCCGCCGCCCGGGCCGCCAGGTAGTGCCGGAGCAGGTCGGCCTCGTGGAGCCGCCGGACCCCGGGGTCCATCGCCATGGTGAGGAGGTAGGAGACGTCGCGCATCGCCGGGGCCTGCTGCACGATGCCCCAGTCGAGGAAGCCGATCCGGTCACCGTCGGTGAAGCAATTGCCGAGGTGGGCGTCGCCGTGGACGACGGTGACGGGCCCACCGTGCCAGACCTGCTGCAGGGCGAGGGGATCGGCGACGTACCACCCGGCGATGGTCGCGAAGTCGTCGGAGATCCGGCCACGGTGACGATCGAGAGCCTCCTGGAGCCGCACCGCGCCGTAGGTGCCCGGGTCGCGGTTGGGTCGGATCCAGTCGGCGACGGACGCCCGGGCGGCAGCGGGCGCGAAGCGGGCGTGGAGCTCGGCGAGCCCCTCCAGCGCTCCGGCGACGGCGTCGGGGCCGAACCCGACCGTGCCGTCGGGGACCCGACACCCCGACGCCACGAGGTCCTCCATCAGGACGACGAACGCTCCGTCGGACGGGTCGTCGGCGGCCCCGTAGACCTCGGGCACCCGGAGGTGCAGGGTCGGAGCGAGGTCGCGGTAGAAGCGCACCTCGCGGGCACCCATCCCGGTGGCGGCGATCTGGGCCGCCCGGACCGGGTCGCTCGGCGCCAGCTTTGCGAACGCCGTGCCCGGGATCCGGCCCGGCGGCTCCGCACTCCAGGAGATGCGCACGTGCCGGTTCGTGACCTCCGAGACCTCGGTCACCCCCACCGACGTGATCCGGACCCCGGGGTGCCGGTCGGCGACGAGCGCCGTGCAGGCCTCGGGGGTCAGCTCGGCGGGGGAGCGGGGGACTCCGGGGCCGGGGGGACGGTCGGATGCGATGGCGCTCACCGGCGCATCCTCCCACGCCGGCGCCCGGGACGGCTGACCGGACGGACCCGGCGGGCGCGTCGCCGGGTTAGGGTCTCGCATGCCCGCAATCGTCCACCGCAGCGCCTTCCCCAGCGTCGAGATCCCGGCCATCCCGATCACGACGTACGTGTTCGAGTTCGCCGACCGGCATCCGGACCGAACCGCCTTCGTCGACGGGGCGACCGGTCGCCGCACGACCTACGGCGAGTTGCAGGACCAGGTCGCCTGCACGGCCGGCGGCCTCCGCGGGCTCGGCGTCGGTCCCGGTGACGTCGTCGCCCTCATGGCGCCCAACTGCACCGAGTACGCGCTCGTGTTCCACGGCACCGTGTCGCTCGGGGCCGCGATCACGACGGTCAACCCCACCTACGGCGCCGAGGAGATCCAGTTCCAGCTGCGCGACGCCGGCGCCTCGGTCCTGGTGGTGGCGGGCGCCTTCGTCGACACCGCCCGGTCGGCGGTGGCCGACACCGGGGTGCACACGATCGTCACCCTCGGCCCCGAGCCCGCCGAGGGCGTCACCGACTTCGCCACGCTCCTCGCCGCCGAGCCGGTCGCGCCCGTGTCGGTCACCCCCGACACGCTCGCCGCACTGCCGTACTCGAGCGGCACCACGGGCCTGCCCAAGGGGGTGATGCTCACCCACCGCAACCTCGTCGCCAACGTCGCCCAGATCGGCCCGCTGATCGAGGTGGGCGAGCACGAGGTCCTGATGGCGGTCCTGCCGTTCTTCCACATCTACGGCATGCAGGTCATCATGAACGACGGGCTCCGGCGGGGCGCCACCCTGGTCACGATGCCGCGGTTCGACCTCGTGCAGTTCTGCACGCTCGTGCAGACCGAGCGGGCGACGCGGCTCTACGTCGTGCCGCCGATCGTGCTGGCACTGGCCAAGCAGCCCGTCGTCGCCGACTTCGACCTGTCGTCGGTCCGCAGCCTGTTCTCGGGCGCGGCTCCGCTCGGTGCCGATCTGGCGGAGGAGGCAGCCACGCGGGTCGGGGCGCCGGTCGTGCAGGGCTACGGCATGACGGAGTTGAGCCCGGTCAGCCACGCCACGGCGCTCGACGACGTCGTTCCCGGCTCGATCGGCGTGCTGGTGCCCGACGCCGAAGGTCGGATCGTCGATCCCGACACCGGTGCCGACCAGCCGGTCGGCGGCACCGGCGAGATCTGGGTGCGGGGCCCGATGGTGATGGCGGGCTACCTCAACCGGCCCGACGCCACCGCCGAGACCATCGACGCCGACGGCTGGCTCCACACCGGCGACATCGGCCACGTCGACGAACGGGGTCACTGGTTCATCTCCGACCGGCTCAAGGAGCTCATCAAGGTCAAGGGGTTCCAGGTCCCGCCGGCCGAACTCGAGGCGCTGCTCGTGACCCACCCGGCCGTGCTCGACGTCGCCGTGATCGGGGTTCCCGACGACGAGGCGGGGGAGTTGCCGAAGGCGTTCGTCGCCCTGAAGCCGGGGGTGACGGCGACCGCCGAGGAACTCCAGGCGTTCGTGGCCAAGCACGTCGCCACCTACAAGCAGGTCAAGATCGTCGAGTTCGTCGACGAGATCCCGAAGTCGGCCAGCGGCAAGATCCTCCGACGGCTCCTGCGCGACCGCTGACCGGCGGGCGGTCCGTCAGGGGGGCGAGACCAGGTCCGGGGTGATCGACGCCACGTCGGCCACCCCGAGCAGTGCCATCGTGCGGCGGACCTCGGCGCCGAGGAGCTCGAGCACGTGGTCGACGCCCCGCTCGCCGGCCGCCCCCAGCCCGTAGAGGTAGGCCCGGCCGATGGCCGCCGCGTCCGCTCCGCGGGCCACGGCCTTGACGACGTCGGAACCGCGCCGGACGCCGCCGTCGCAGATCAGCTGCACCCGCCCGCCCACGGCGTCACGGACCGGCGCCACGAGGTCGATCGGCGTGGGCGCACCGTCGAGTTGGCGGCCGCCGTGGTTGGAGAGCATCACGGCGTCGGCTCCGGCGTCGGCGGCGAGGACGGCGTCGGCGACGGACTGGATCCCCTTGACCACCAGGGACCCGTCCCACTCGGACCGGAGCCAGGCCAGGTCGGACCAGTCGACCGCCGGGTCGAACTGGGCGTTGACGTAGTCGTGGAGGGTCACCGGGCGGGCGCCGTCGCCGACGTCACGGCCCACGACGTTGGCGAACCGGATCGGCTCGGCGCGCACGAAGTCCCACGTCCAGGCCGGGTGGAGTGCCCCGTCGAGGAGCGTGCCCGGGCCCACGACCGGCGGCAGGGTGAAGCCCCGGCGGACGTCTCGTTCACGCTTGCCGAACACCGCACAGTCGACCGTCAGCACGATCGCCTCGTAACCGGCGTCGCGGGCTCGGCCCACCAGATCACGGACGAGCCCGCGGTCGCGCCACACGTAGAGCTGGAACCACTTGGGTCCGGCGCTGACCGCCGCCACCTCCTCGATCGACCGGGTCCCGAGGGTCGACAGGGCGTACGGGAGGCCCGCCCGTGCCGCGGCGCGCGCCACGGCCAACTCGCCCGCCGGGTCGAGGATCCGGGTGAACCCGGTCGGGGACAGCACGAGGGGGAGCGGCAGGGGGCGTCCGAGGAGCGTCGTCGACGGGTCGACGGTCGCCACGTCCCGGAGCACCCGCGGCCGGAACGTGATGCGCCCGAAGGCGTCGGCGTTGTCGCGGAGGGTGCGTTCGTCCTCGGCCCCGCCGTCGACGTAGTCGAACACTCCGCGCGGGACCCGCCGGCGGGCCTGACGCCGCAGATCGGCCACGCCGGCGGCGCGGCGCAGGCGGCGCTCCGTCCGGTCGCCCACGGGGGGAGCGAACCGCACCACGGCCCGGAGGGTCTCGATCGGGGTCGGACGGTCGGCCACCCGGGGAGCGTACGCCGGGTCCGGCGGGCGATCTACGCTCCGGCGATGGAC
>JAFMJM010000076.1 GCA_017853455.1 Acidimicrobiia bacterium
CAGCGGGTCGTGCACCACGTGCAGCACCTGCACGGCGGCATGGGCGCCGACATCGGCTACCCGGTGCACCGCTACTTCCTGTGGGGCAAGCAGATCGAGGACACGTTGGGCGGATCGAGCGTCACGCTCCAGCGCCTCGGACGACGACTGGCGGAGGCACGCCCGTGAGCACTCGGACCCCGTTGCGCTACGACGACGTCGAGGTCGGCGACCAACTGCCACCGTTCGACCTCCCGTTGACCCGGACGCTGATCACTTCGACCGCGATCGCCACCCGCGACTACCAGGACGTGCACCACGACCCGGCGCGCGCGGTCGAGCGCGGCTCGCCCGACATCTTCATGAACATCCTCACCTCCAACGGTCTCGTCGGCCGGTACGTCACCGACTGGGCCGGCGCGAACGCCTTCGTGTCGGCGATCCGCATCCGGCTCGGCGTGCCCAACCACCCCGGCGACACCATGCGGATGATGGGCACGGTCAGCGCCAAGGCCGACGGGGTGATCACCGTCACGGTCAAGGGCTCGAACTCGCTCGGTGACCACGTGACGGGCACCGTCGACCTCGTGATCCCGGCGTCGCCCGACGAGGTGCCCGGTGCACAGAAGAAGGAGCGCAGCGCGTGAGCGAATCCCACCGACTGCTCGACGCGGCGGCGATCGTCGGGATCGGCGCCACCGAGTTCTCCAAGGACTCGGGCCGGTCCGAGATGCGGCTCGCGGTCGAGGCCTGCGACGCTGCGATCGCCGACGCCGGGCTGGTCCCGAGCCAGATCGACGGCTGGGTGTGCTTCACCGCCGAGACCAACCCCGAGATCGAGGTCGCCAAGAACCTCGGGGCGGGCGAGATGTCGTTCTTCTCGCGGGTTCACCACGGGGGCGGGGCCGGATGCGGCACGATCCTCCAGGCGGTGCTGGCGGTCAACGCGGGTGTCGCCGACTACGTCGTGTGCTACCGGGCCTTCAACGAACGGTCGGGACGGCGCTTCGGTGCCGGCGTGCAGAATGCCCCCGCCCAGGCCACGGCCGAGAGCGCCGGCTTCTCGTGGTACGCCCCGTTCGGACTGCTCACGCCCGCGCAGTGGGTGGCGATGTTCGCCCGGCGCTACATGCACGAGTACGGCGCCACCAGCGAGGACTTCGGCCGCATCGCCGTCGCCGACCGCAAGCACGCCGCCACCAATCCGGCCGCCTACTTCTACGGGGCGCCGATCACCCTCCAGGACCATCAGGACTCGCGCTGGATCGTCGAGCCGCTCCACCTGCTCGACTGCTGCCAGGAGTCCGACGGCGGTCAGGCCATCGTCGTCACCACGCCCGAGCGCGCCCGCGACCTGCCCCAGCCGGCGGTGCTGGTGCGCGCGGCGGCCCAGGCGGCCGGAGACCACCAGGAGATGATGACGTCGTACTACCGCGACTCCATCACCGGCCTGCCCGAGATGGGGCACGCCGCCCGGCAGCTCTACAACACCACGGGCCTCGGGCCCGCCGACTTCCAGACGGCGGTCATCTACGACCACTTCACGCCGTTGGCGCTGCCGCAGTTCGAGGAGTTCGGGTTCTGCGCCCGGGGCGAGGCCAAGGACTTCATCCGCGACGGCCAAATCGAGCTCGGCGGAGCCCTGCCGGTCAACACCCACGGCGGCCAGCTCGGCGAGGCCTACATCCACGGCATGAACGGCATCGCCGAGGCGGTCCGGCAGGTGCGGGGCACCGCGGTCAACCAGGTCGACGACGTCGAGCACGTGCTGGTCACCTCCGGCACGATGGTTCCCACCAGCGCACTGATCCTCGGCGTCGACCGCTAGCCGTCGCCGGACGGCGCCTCAGAGCGCTGCGAGCAGGCGCACCTGGGTGTCGATCAGCGACGCCCAGTCGCCGAGGTGGAGGCTCTCGTCCTCGCCGTGGATGCGGCTCCCGGGATCGGCCGGGCCGAGCAGCAGCGTGGGGATGCCCCCGAAGGCGGCGGCGAACGGACCGACGAACGGGATGGTGGCGCCGACGCCCATGTGCACCGGCGGCACACCGAACGCGGCGGTGAGGGCGGCGTCGGCGGCGGCGAACGCCGGCCCGGTGGGCTCGCACCGCCAGGCCGGGGTCGCCTCGGAGATCTCCCACGACGCCTCGAGCCCGAACGGCACCCGGGCGAGCAGGTGGTCGCGCAGCGCGTCGTTGAGCCGGTGCGGGTCCTGACCGGTGGCCACGCGCACGCTGATCCGGGCGGCGGCCTCGGCCACGATCTGGTTGGAGCTGCCGGCGATCGGATGTCCGTCGATCCCGATCACGGTCACCACCGGTCGCAGCCACAGCCGTTCGAACAGGCTCGTCGCCGGGTCGCCGGCGAGGGCCACGCCCGGACGCAGGCCCCACACGGCCCGCAGCTCGTCGGTGGGGTCGGGCAGGGCGGCGAGGCGGGCCCGCTCGGCGTCGGTGGGGGGCACCCAGTCGTCGAAGCAGCCGTCGAACGCCGGGTCGCCGTGCTCGTCGGTGAGGGTGGCCAGCATCCGGGCGAGGGCGGTCACCGGGTCGGGGACCGCACCGCCCGCCATGCCCGAGTGGAGGGGTCCGTCGAGCGCGCGCACCCGGATCGTGCCGCCGGCCAGACCCCGCAGGGAGTAGGTGAGCCCCGGGGTGCCGACCGCCCAGTTGCCGGCGTCGGCGAGCAGCAGCACGTCGGCGCGGAGCTCGTCGGCGTACCGGTCGAGGAACGGGTGCAGCCGGGGCGAGCCGATCTCCTCCTCGCCCTCGACCATCACCTTCACGTTGCACGGCAGCTCGCCGGCGGTGCGCAGCCACGCCCGCACGGTGGCGAGGTGGGCCACGATCCCGGCCTTGTCGTCGGCGGTGCCCCGACCGTAGAGCCGGCCGTCGCGCTCCCACGGCTCGAACGGATCACCCGACCACCGCTCGACGAACCCGGGGGGCTGCACGTCGTGGTGGGCGTACAGCAGGACGGTGGGGGCATCGGGGGCGTGGGTCCACTCGCCGATCACGCACGGTGGGCAGTCGTCGACGACGGCCTGGCGGACCCGCTCGAGTCCGGCGTCGACCATGAGCGCGGCCACGGCGTCGGCCCCGGCGGCGACGTCGGCGGCGTGGGCCGGATCGGCGCTGATGCCGGGGATGCGCACGAGGGCCTCGAGGTCGGTCCGGGCGGCTCCGGCGGCGTCGGCCCGCGCCGCGGCGACCACCGCCTCGACGGTCGCCGGGTCGCGGAGTTCGGCCATGCGGGGGAGCGTAACGGCGCCGGTAGGGTGCCGGGACCACCGCAGCGGACACGGAGGGACGGACGTGGGCAGGCTCGACGGGCGGATCGCGATCGTGACGGGAGCCGGGCAGGGCATCGGGCGGGGAGTCGCCCGGCGCTACGCCCGCGAGGGCGCCACGGTGGTGGTGGCCGAGATCAACCCCGAGACCGGTGCCGCCGTCGCCGACGAGATCACCGGCGAACTCGGCGGGCGGGCGGTGTTCGTCCCGACCGACGTGCTCGAGCGCGAGCAGGTCGAGGCGGTGGTGGCCCGCACGGTCACCGACTTCGGGACGGTGCACGTGCTGGTCAACAACGCCTACGTGGCCGGACCGTTCGGGCCGTTCGAGTCGAAGGACGACGGTGACCTCGAGCTGTCGTTCCGCGGCGGGCCCCAGCACACCTGGTGGGCCATGCGGGCGGCGTTCCCGCACATGCGTGACCAGCACTGGGGCCGCATCGTCAACTTCGTGTCGCTCAACGGCGTGAACGCCCACAAGTACTCCGCCGACTACAACGCGGCGAAGGAGGCCATCCGGGCGCTCACCCGCACCGCGGCGGTGGAGTGGGGCGTCCACAACATCCTCGTCAACTGCATCGCACCGGGCGCGGCGACGCCGTCGTACCTGGCGTTCAAGGAGTCGTCACCGGAGAACGCCCGGGCGCTCCTCGGCCTGAATCCGCTCGGGCGCATGGGCGATCCCGAGCACGACATCGGCGGGGTGGCACTGTTCCTCGCCACCGACGACGCCGACTACGTCACCGGCAACACCCTGTTCGTCGGCGGCGGGACCCACGTCAACGGCGTGGCCTGGAACCCGTCGGTGCGGGGCTGACGCGGTGAGTGGATCGATGGAGTACGCGCCCGATCTGGCCTCGGCGCTCGACCTCGAGCAGCTCGAGCTCGACCTGTTCCGGGCCCGTAACACCGAGTCGGCGCGCGAGCGCCCCGCGCTCTACGGCGGACAGGTGTGCGCCCAGGCCCTGATGGCCGCCGCGCTCACGGTCCCCGACGGGCGACTCCCGCACTCGCTCCACGGCTACTTCCTGCGGCCCGGACTCGTCGACCGGCCCGTCGTGCTGCGCGTCGACCGCGACCGCGACGGTCGGTCGTTCTCGGCCCGGCACGTCGCCGCGGTCCAGGACGGTGCGGTCATCTTCTCGATGCTGGCGTCGTTCCAGACGGGCGTCGACCCGGCGGTCTACGCCGACGTGGTCGACCCCGACGGGCCCATCTCCCACTGGCCGGGTCCCGACGCGTGCCCGCCGCTCGGCAACGACGTCATGCTGGAGCTCCGTCAGGCGACGCTCACCGAGGTCGTCGACGGTCGCCAGATGTACTCCGACACCATCTGGGCCCGCTCGCGTCACCCGCTGCCCGACGACCCGGTCGTGCAGGCCTGCGCGCTGGCCTACGTCTCCGACCTCGGGACCGGCTTCGGCCGGATCATGCTGCCGACCCGGGGCACCGGCGGGCCGAGCATCGACCACGGGTTCTGGTTCCACGCCCCGGTGCGCGTCGACGACTGGCTGCTGCTCGAGCTCCAGCCATGGAAGGCCACGCTCGGGCGCGGGACCTACCGCGGCACCATCCGCGACCGGGCGGGCACCGTGGCCGGCGTCATCGCCCAGGAGCACATCCTCCACCCCGACGGCTAGGCACCCTCGTGGTAGCGGTCGGACCACTCCTTCGGGGGCGGGTCCGACCGGCGCGGCCCGGCCCCGAACATGCGGGGCAGTTCGGCCTGCAGGTCGGCGACGGTGAAGCCGCGGTCGGTGCGCTCGATGGTCTCGGCCGGCACGAACGTCTGCAGGTGGTTGATGCGCCCACCGCTCACCTGGAACGCCTGGCCGCTGCACCAGCCGGCCTCCGGGGAGGCCAGGTAGCAGACCAGCTCGGCCACGTGGACCGGGCTGGTGGCGTCGAAGGCGTCGGCGCGCGCCTCGGCGTTGCGGGCGGTGCGCCAGCCGATCGCGGCGAGCCGAGTGAGGGCGCCGGGCAGGATCGAGTTGACCGTCACGCCGTAGGGCGCGAGCTCGGTGGCGATGGCCTCGCTGAACGCCAGGATCCCGGCCTTGGCCGCGACGTAGTTCGACTGGCCGGCACCGCCCAGGGGCAGGAGCCCGGTCGAGGTGTTGACCACCCGGCCGTATCCGCCCCGCCCGGCCTTGGCCTCGCTGCGCCACCAGCGGGCGGCCGGCGCGGTCACGCAGAAGGTGCCGCGCAGGTGCACCCGGATGACGTCGTCCCATTCGTCGGGGGTGAGGTTGAAGACCATGTGCGGACGGCCGATGCCGGCGTTGTTGACGACCACGTCGAGGCGCCCCCACTCGTCGAGGGCGCGCTGCACCACGGCCTCACCTCCCTCGGTGGTGGAGATGTCGGCCGTGTCGACCACGGCCCGGCCGCCGGCCGCGACGATCTCGCGGACCGTCTCCTCGGCGGGGGTCTCGCCGGTGGTGCCGCCGTCGGAGGCCACGCCGAGGTCGTTGACCACGACCGCGGCGCCGTGCGCGGCCAGGCGCAGGGCCTCGGCCCGACCGATGCCCCGTCCGCTCCCGGTGACCACGGCCACCCGTCCGGCGAGGGGCTGCGGGGCGCCGGGCTCGGCGCCGGCGGGGATGGGTGGACGGACGTGGGCGTCGGAGGTCGTCATGGGGTGCGGCTCTCTGCGAGGATGCTCGGGACGCCCGGACCGTACCGGGCCGCGGTGGGGGAGCGCAGCGGATGTCCGGATTGCGGTGGAACGTCGGTGATGCCACGGTCACCCGGGTGGTGGAGCGCGAGGCGCAGCTGGCCGCGGGGTCGTTCATCCCGGGGGCGACGCTCGAGGTGCTCGAACGCAACCGGGCGTACCTCCATCCGTGGTCGGTCGACGACGAGGGCCGGATGGGGCTGTCGATCCACGCCCTGTGCGTCGAGGTCGACGGACTGAAGATCGTCGTCGACACCTGCGTCGGACCACACCCGCTCCCGGGCATCTTCGAGGCCATGCGAGACGACGGCTCGTTCCTGACCGCGCTCGCCGCGGCCGGGTTCGCCCGCGAGTCGGTCGACGTCGTGATCTGCACCCACCTGCACTTCGACCACGTCGGGTGGAACACCATGACCGTCGACGGCGAGCTGGTGCCGACGTTCCCGAACGCCCGGTACCTCATCGCCCGCACGGAGCACGAGCACTGGTCGGCGGCATCGGAGGAGGCGAAGGAGCACGCCACGGCGTTCACGCTGCACAACACGGTCGACCCGCTGTTCGGGTTCGGGGTGGTCGATCTCGTCGAGACCGACCACCGGGTGAGTCCGTCGGTCGCGCTCTTCCCGACGCCCGGCCACTCGCCGGGTCACGTGTCGGTCCGGATCGACTCGGTCGACGCGACCGCGATCATCACCGGCGACTGCGTGCACCATCCGGTGCAGCTGGCCGAGCCGGCGTGTGCCTCCGGGGTCGACGACGACCCCGTGCAGTCGACCGCCACCCGGGAGGCGCTCGTGGCCGCCACCCTCGACACCGGGATCCTGGTGATCGGCACGCACTTCCCGCCGCCGACCGCCGGCCACATGGTCACCACGCCCGACGGCCCGCGGTTCCGGCCCGTCGGGTGAGCCGCTCCCCGGCGCCGCTGCGGCGCGCCCTCGGCTGGTCGGTGCTGGTGCTCGGGTCGGCGGTCGCGGTGAGCGGGGTCGTGGAGTGGGTGGCCTACCACCCGAAGGCGACGGGCGCGGTCGGCGGCTTCGCCCGGGTGCACCACTGGTCGGCGTTGCTGCTGGCAGTGGTCGGGGCCGCCTGGTGCTTCACGACCATCGTCGACGGCCGGCGGCGCGGGGTGAACCGCCGGCTCGCGCCGGCGCTGGCCTTCCTGGTCGCGGCGCTCGCCACGTTCGCCGCGTGGGTGACCGGCCCGCTGCTCGCGTGGGACCAGGTGGCCCTCTGGGCGGTGGTGGTCGATCCCCACGTCGAGGGGGTGTGGTTCGGCGGTCTGCCGGCGAAGTTCGTGATCGTCGACGCCCACGAGTACGCCGTGGCGTCGTTCCGGCAGGCGGCCGTGGTGCACGTGGCCGTCGGGATCCTGGCGGGCGTGGCGCTCGTGGGGTTCGCCCTGGCGTGGCACGCCGGGCGCTCCGGGCGCGCCCGTCCGTCGTCGGCGCCGACGGCGCCGCCGGGCTGATCAGACCACGTCGAGGGCGGCGGTGCGGCCGTGGCGGGCGAACTCGGCGAGCAGCGCCGTGCGGTCGTCGTCGGTCATCGGCTGCAGCGGGGCGCCCTTGGCGGGCCGCCAGAAGACCGGCTCGGTGGTGTCCCAGCGCTCCCGGCGCAGCAGGCGCTTCAGGGGCTTCTGACTCTCCGTGACGGGCAGGTCGGTGGTGATCCGCACGTAGCGGGGTGACCACTTGGTGCCGAGGTCGGTCTGCTCGCCGAGGAACTCGTCGAAGTCGGCCGGGTCGAAGTCGGCCGGATCGCGCACGAGGAGGGTGACCATCACCTGGTCGCCGACCTCCTCGTCGGGGACGGCGTAGACCCCGGCCAGCACCACCGCCGGATGCCGGGCCAGGATCCGCTCGATCGGAGCGGCGGCGAAGTTCTCGCCGTCGACCCGGAGCCACTCGAAGTCGCGGCCCCCGAAGTAGATCCAGCCGTCGGCGTCGGCGTACCCGAGGTCGCCGGTCCAGTACCAGCCGTGCCGGATGCGCTGGGCGTTGGCCTCGTCGTTCTTGTAGTAGCCCTCGAAGCCGGCCGCACCGTTCTTGTTGACGATCTCGCCGATGCACTCGTCGGCGTTGAGGAGGCGGCCCTCGGTGTCGAAGCGGGCCGGCGGCATCTCGGCGAGCGTCTCGGGATCGAGGATGCAGATGCCGGGACCGGCCTTGCCGAGCGAGCCCTTGGGCATGTCGGCGCTGCGGCTGATCGACGCCCCGCCCTCGGTCGAGCCGTAGCCGTCGACGACCGGCACGCCGAAGCGGGCCGAGAACCGCTCGATGTCGAGGTCGGACCCCTCGTTGCCGAACGCGAGCCGCAGCGTGGTGTCGGCGTCGTCGGGCTGCTCGGGGGTGGCGAGGATGTAGGAGAGCGGCTTGCCGACGTAGTTGAAGTAGGTGACCCTGTACTTCCGGACGTCGGGGAGGAACCCGCTCGCGGAGAACTTGCGCCGGACCGCCACCGTGCCGCCCGTGACCAGCCACGGGACGTACGACGTGATGATGGCGTTCGAGTGGAACATCGGCATCATCGCGTAGAGCACCGTGTCGTCGCCCAGCCCCATGTTGTGGACGAGGAACGACCCCTGCAGCATCAGGCGGCCCTGCGTGAGGATGCACGCCTTGGGGGCGCCGCTGGTGCCCGAGGTGAACAGCAGGACGTGGGTCGTCTTCTTCGGGATGTCGGCGGTCGGCAGCGGCGCGTCGGCGAAGGGTGCGAGCACGGCGGCCGACGCGGGGTCGTCGACGACCACGAGGTGGTCGTTCGCCGGGCCGAGGTCGAGGCCGTCGAGGAGCGAGAGGTGGCGGGTCTCGGTGACCACCACCTGGCAGTCGGTGAAGGTGACGTCGCGCGCGAGCTCGGCGCCCCGGCGGGTGGGGTTGATGCCGACGACGGTGGCGCCGATCAGGGCCGCCGCGCCGAGCCAGAAGTAGAACTCGGGGGTGTTGTCGAGCAGCACGCCGATGTGGGGAGGAGCCCCGGGATCGGCGACGGCGGTGAACCAGGCGGCCCGCTGGGCGCAGGCCCGGGCGTGGTCGGCCCAGGTGTAGGTCTCGTCCTCGAAGCGGATCGCCACCCGGTCGGGGTCGGTGTGGGCGCGCACGGCCTCGGCGATGGTGGGGAACGGGATCGGCGGCGGGCTCGCGGTCGTCATCGGCGGGAGCATAACGATCCCCGACCGGGGCCACCGGGGCCACCGGGAAGCGTTCGTGCCGGAGGCCCGGCGTGGGGGAGAATGGGCCGGTGACCGACCGACCGCACCGCGGCGGGTCCTTCGGTGTGCTGCGGCACCGGGACTACGCCATCTTCTGGAGTGCGGCGCTGGTCTCCAACACCGGCTCGTGGATGCAGTCGATCGCGGTGCCGTTCGTCATCTACGAGATGACCCACTCCACCGTGTGGCTGGGTTTCGCCGCCTTCATGAACTTCCTCCCGGCGATGCTGGTGGGGCCCTTCGCCGGGTCGCTGGCCGACCGGGTGCCGCGCAAGCGGATCCTGATCGTCACCCAGACCGTGATGATGGTGTCGGCCTTCTCGCTCTGGGGGGTGTGGGCGACGGGGGTGGCGACCCCGTGGCTGATCGTGGGCATCTGCTTCGCCACCGGGTTCGTGTCGGGTCTCAACATCACGACCTGGCAGGCGTTCGTGACCCAGCTCGTCGAGCCGGCCGAGCTCGTCGACGCCGTCCGGCTCAACAGCATGCAGTTCATGGGTGCCCGGGCGTTCGGGCCGGCCCTGGCCGGGGTCGTCCTCCAGGCGTTCGGTCCGTCGACCGCCTTCTTCGCCAACGCGCTGTCGTTCCTGCTCGTGCTGCTGGCCCTGTTCCTCATCCACCCCCGGACCCAGACGTTCTCCACGGCCGGCGGTCGGGTCCTGGCGCACTACGTCGAGGGGCTCAAGGTCGTGCGGGCGAGCCGGGCGTTGCTGCTGCCGGTCCTGATGATCGGCGTGGTCTCGCTGCTCGGGACGTCGGTGATCCAGCTGGCCCCGGCGGTCGCCAAGACGGTGTTCGAGGTGGGTCGCGGTGCGTACGGCCTGCTGGTGGCCGCGTTCGGCATCGGGGCGGTGGTCGGATCGGTGCTCGTCGCCACCGTCGCCGACC
>JAFMJM010000077.1 GCA_017853455.1 Acidimicrobiia bacterium
CCTGGCCGAGCTGCTCGCCGAGGTCTGAGCCGCCGCACCCGGTCGCGGCTGCGGTTCCGGGACAACTTCTGGAGCGCGTCGGCGATCAGGACGGCCGGGACCGCCGTCGCCGCCACGGCGATTCCGAGAGGCGTCGGGATCGTCTGGCCGAGCAGCCGGGCGACGGGCGCGACGGCGAGGAAGACCACGAGCAGACCGAGGCCGATCGCGACGGCCACCAGCAGGAGGCGGTTCCCGGTCCACCCCAGCTGCCCAGGCCGACGGGTGGCGCTGCGGCAGGCGAACGCCGCGGCCATCTGGCCGAGCACCACCGCGGTGAAGGCACTGCCCGACGCCACCGCCAGGGTGTGGGTGCTGGGAACCGCACCGGGGTGCCAACCGGACGCGACCAACACGACGATGAACGCCGTCATGGCCACCGCCGCCTCGACCGGCCCGAGCACCAGGAACACCCGGCGCAGCAGCGCCGCGTCGATCAGTCGACGCGCGAGTGGAGGTCGGTCGAGCAGGTGGGGGCCCGCCGGCTCCACGCCGAGCGCCAACGCCGGGAGCAGGTCGGTACCGAGGTCGAGACACAGGATCTGCAGCACCCCGAGCGCCAACGGCAGTCGTCCGCCCGACAACGCCCACGCCACGAACGGCACCAACTCGGCCACGTTGCAGATCAGGTGGTACGTGAGGAACCGGTGGACGTTCGTGAACGTCGCGCGGCCCTGCTCGACCGCCGCCACGATCGTCGCGAAGTGGTCGTCGAGCAGGACGAGGTCGGCGGCGGCCCGGGCCACGTCGGTACCGACCCCGCCCATCGCGATCCCGATGTCGGCCTCCTGCAACGCCGGACCGTCGTTCACCCCGTCGCCGGTCATCGCGACGACGTGTCCACGCTCCTGGAGCGACCGCAGCACGCGGAGCTTCTGCTCGGGATCGACGCGTGCGATCACCACGCCGTCGCGGTCGACGAGCGCGCCGAGCAGGGCGTCGTCGTCGGGGAGATCGCGACCTTCGATCACCAGGTCGTCGGGACCGCGCAACCCCACCTCGGTCGCGATCGCCGCTGCGGTCGCCGGATGGTCACCGGTCACCATCGCCACCCGGATGCCCGCCCGTCGACACGCGGCGACGGCGTCGGCGACGTCGGTGCGGGGTGGATCCTCGAAGCCGAGCAGTCCGATCAGCGTGAGGCCGTCCTCGACCTCGTCGGCGCTGCGGTGCCGATCCGCCGCGACCGCCGATCGGGAGGCGACGGCCAGCACCCGGCGTCCACCGGCCGCCATCGTGTCGACCACCCGGCGTGCGGCCTCGGCCGATCCCCGATCGACGCACCGCGCCAGGACGGCGTCGGGTGCGCCCTTGACCTCCACCCGACCGTCGACGATCACCGACATCCGCCGCCGCCGGGGGTCGAACGGCACGCGTCGGAGGGGTGGCGGTTGCGTGGAACCGAGGCCCATCCGCAGCGCGGTGCACAGGATGGCGGTCTCCATCGGGTCGCCGTGCGCGACCCAGGTCGTCCCGGTCCGGGTCACGCTCGCGTTCGAGCAGCGGGCCGCCGCGCCGAGCAGGTCGCGCCACGCCCGGGCGCGATCCGCCGGCGGGCTCAACGGCGTGTCGGGCCCGCCGGCGTCGACGACGGTCGCCTCGCGGGCATCCGGGGTCCAGATCTCCACGACCGCCATCTCGTTGCGGGTCAGGGTTCCCGTCTTGTCGGTGCAGATGAACGTGGTCGATCCGAGGGTCTCGACCGACTCGAGCCGACGCACCAGTGCGTTGCGCTCGGCCATCCGCTGTGCACCGATCGCCAGGGACAGGGTGGTCGTGGGCAACATCCCCTCGGGGACGAGCGCCACGGTCACACCGATCGCGAAGAGAAATCCGTCCGACGCCGGCAGACCGGCGAACCACGCCAGGCCGAAGAACGCCACCCCCACCCCGATCGCGATCGCCGCCACGGTGCGTACGACCCGTTCGAGCTCGGTCGCGAGCGGACTCCGCGGCCGGTGGCCGGCCCGGGTCAGGCGGGCGATGCCGGCGAGTCGGGTGCGGGGGCCGGTGGCGGTCACCCGGGCCGTCGCCATGCCTTCGACCATGAACGTGCCGGCGAACAGGGCGTCCGCCACCGCCACCGCCACGGCCCCGCTCTCGCCGGTGAGCATCGCCGTGTCGACCGCTCCGAGGTGGACCTCCGTCGTCGCGAGGTCGGCCGGCACCCGATCGCCGGCCTCGAGGAACACCACGTCGTCGACCACCAGGTCGCGGGTGTCGACCGTCGTCCGGTGCCCGTCGCGCTCGACGGTGGTCCGTCCGGGCAGGAGATCGTGGAGTCGCTCGGCCGCGTGTTCGGCCCGGCGCTCCTGCGCGAACGCGAACGCGCCGTTGACCACGATCACCCCGACGATCGCAGCGCCGAGTTGGGGGAGACCGGCGATCACGGCGAGCACCGCGGCGACCCACAGCATCCGGGCGAAGAAGTGGGTCAACTGACCGGCGAGGGCACGCCACCACGCCCGGTGTCCGGCTCGGGGGACGTCGTTGGGTCCGTCGCGGCGCAACCGGTCCGCCGCTTCCGCCGTCGTGAGTCCTGCCACCGGTCCACGCGACCGGCGCTGCGCCACCGGTGGGTGACCGTCAGGGCACGGACTGGTTGCACCCGTCGGCGACCGGTCGCGGATGACCTTGGTCCCTTCCGGTCGGTCACCGTCGACGCGAAGGTCTCGGTCCGGAGTGGGCCGGACCGGCCCGGAGATGGGAGGACCGATGCGAACCTGTCGACGTTGTGGAGGAACCGGGAACGTGCGGTGGCGGGTGTGCGAGGAGTGTCGCGACCACGTGCCGACGGTGCGCCCGCACCGGACGGAGCGGCTGCAGCAGGAGCAGCGTCCGCCCGACGCACCCGACCTCGAGCCGTTACACGACTTCCCCTGGGTCGCGCGCAGCTCGTTCACCGGGCGGACCCGTCACTCCCCTCGCAGCTGAGCCGTCGGCCATGGGCGATCACGCATCCGTGCACGCGGTCGAGGTCGTGGTCACGGCCCACGGCCTGGTGTCGGACTCCGACCGTGAGTACGCCACCCGGCGGCTCCGGGCGATCCTCGCCACCGTCGATTCGGCCGTCGGCCGTGCCCGCATCGACCTGTCCGACTCCGGCGAGCCCGGCGTGGTGCGTCCCGCGTCGGCCAAGGTCGAGGTCGAGGTCGGTGGGCACGCCACCCGCGTCCACGCGACCGCGGAGACCGTGCCCGAGGCGATCGATGCGGTCATGACCGAGACGGCCGACCGGTTCGACGAGGTGGTCCGCCACGGCCCGTCGGTGCGGGTCCGTCACCGCCACGCCGTCGTTGGTGTCGGCCGTGCCCGCACCGCGCGGCGCCGGGCGTTCCGGGAACGGGCCGTACCCGGCCGCGAGGTGGTGCGGTACAAGTGCGTGCCCACCGAGCCGGAGACGATCGACCGGGCCGCCGCCGACCTCGAGGTGGTCGACCACGACTTCTTCCTGTTCGAGAACGTCGTGACCGGCGAGGACGACCTCCTGGCCCGGACCCCCGACGGATACGAGCTCTACGAACCCACCGCGACCTGCCCGTTGGAGGCGACCGTCGCCGCGGTCCACCGGGCGACGTCCCGTCCGCAGGTGGCGACGGTCGACGAGGCCCGTCGGGCGCTCGACGAGGGCGACCGGCCGTTCGTCTTCTTCGTCGATCCCGATTCGGGACGGGGTCGGGTGCTGTACCGGCGGTACGACGGCCACTACGGCCTGCTCGTCCCGACCGGACACGGCGAGGCCGCTCCCACCCGCCCGTGAGCGGGGCTCACCGAGCCGTCAGGGGCCGGCGACCTGCCCGGGCCGGTCGATCGTGATCTGGTCGGGGCCGGCGTTGGCGATGCGATTGCCCGTCACCACCACGTTGCGTGAGCCTCGGCTCTCGACGATCGGCACCTTCGGGCTCGCCGGAAACGTGCCGGTGTTGTCGCGGACGGTCACGTCGGTGGCGCCCGCGAACGTGAAGGCGCCCTGCGACCCTTCGTCGTGGACCCGGTCGGTGAACTCGAGGCGGTTGCGGGTGAAGGTGAACGGCCCGCGGTAGCCCGAGGTCGGTCCGAACACGAACACCAGGCCACCGGTCGGCGCCGTCATGGTGTTGCGGTCGAAGGTGATCTTGCGCGTGTTGAGGCCGGCGCCCTTGTTGGCGAGCCAGAAGTTCACCGCGGCCCCCGTCGAGTTGTGGTCGACGGTCACGTCGACGGCGCCGCCCTGGCCGGTGTTCGACTCGAAGTCGAACAACGACCGCGGAACGTCACCGATCGTGTTGTGGTCGATGCGGATCTGCTTCCCGCCGGTGATCGAGATTCCCTGGCGGCCACTGCCGGTGAAGGT
Source organism: Acidimicrobiia bacterium (assembly GCA_017853455.1). GTDB lineage: Bacteria > Actinomycetota > Acidimicrobiia > IMCC26256 > PALSA-555 > CAIUKV01. The sequence goes on from JAFMJM010000077.1 coordinate 4,373, forward strand.
CGAGCCGGTCACGCGGATGTCGCGGCTCCACCGGTAGGTGGGGCTGTCGTCCTCGCCCGACGGTCCGATGTAGACGAAGTCGCCGTAGACCTGCTCGACCCGGACCCGCTCGAGCCGGGCGTGCTGCACGCCGAGGAACGCGAACCCGTGCTGGAACTCGTACTGCGGCTGATAGGCCGACTTCACCGCTCCCGCGCCCTCGTGCGGACCGATCACGGTCAGATCCCGAACGGTGATGTTGCGGCCGCCCTGCACCGCCACGTGCCGGCGCCCCCGGGCCCCGGGTGTGACCGCCTTGACCGTGGCGCCGTTGCCGTCGACGGTGATGTTCTTCCGGTCGATGATCGCGATCGTTCCGTCGACGCGGTAGCAGGCGCCTTTGCGGAACCGGATGGTCGTTCCGTTGCGCTGCTCCTGGATGAACCCGCTCACGCTGTTGGTCACGTCGACCGAGCAGTCCGACGCCACGGTGGCGGGCAGGACGCGGACCCTGGGAGCGGAGGCCGCTCCGGCCGGGCCGCTGACGGCGATCGAGGCGACGGCGAGGGACGCGGCGACCCCGAAGGCGGTGATCCGGGTCCGGCGCATGCCGCGAGCCTAGGGGCGGGGTCCGACGGTCGGCCGTCGTGATCGGCCTGGTGACCCCGTGGTGGCCGGTCGGTGACCGGGACGTCTGCGCGTGATCGAATTCTGGCTAGCCTGGCTCTTTCGGCCGTTCCCGCGCCGAGGTCCCGATCGAGGGTGTGAGCGATGCGTGGTGTCCGGAACCGTGTGACGGTCGGGGTGGTCGCGGCCGCGGCGAGCCTGGGGCTCCTGACCTGGGGTGCGGTCGTGGCGGCGCCGGCGGGTGCCGATCCGACGACCGTCACCTTCACCGAGAACGGCACCTTCACCGTGCCCGACGGCATCCACTGCCTCGGAATCGAGGCCGAGGGGGGCGAAGGCGGCGCCGGGGCGACCGACACCGCGAGCGGCGGCAATGGTGGCCTGGGCGGTCGGGTCAACGCATTCGTCGTCGTCGAGCCGGGAGCCGAGTTGCCGGTGTTCCTCGGATCGAAGGGTGTCGACGGGGTCAGCGGAGGTGGTGGCGCCGGAGGTGGCGCGACCGCAGTGGTCTTCGGAGCCGAGCCGATCCTGATCGCCGGTGGTGGTGGAGGTGGCGGCGCCGCGGAAGGAACCAATGCCGGTGGCGAGGGCGGAGACGGTGGAAACGCGGACTCGGGACGAAACGGATCCGCGGGCGCCGCTGGTTCGGCGACCGCCGGGACGGCCGGTACCGAGTCCGGTGCGGGCCTCGCGGGAACGAACGACGGCGCCGGCGCGGCCCCGACCGCCGGCGCGGACACCCCGCCGGAGGGCGGGGTCGGCGGACAGGGCCCCCACGGTGGCGGCAGCGGTGGAAGCGGCTTCTTCGGCGGTGGCGGAGGCGGCAGTGGCGAGAGCACCCCGGGTGCCGGTGGTGGTGGTGGCGGCAGCGCGGTCAACCCTGGCGTCTTCCCCTCGACCGGGTACGCCTGGTTCGAGGACGGTGTCAACGAGGGCGACGGCGAGGTGACCTTCTTCTTCGACGCCACCACCGAGAGCTGCCTCCAAGCGCCCCTCATCGTGAAGAAGTCGGTCGTCGGGGCGGTTGCGCCGGGCACGACCTTCACGGTGCACGTGGCCTGCCGCAGCGGAGCCCTCGTCGTGCCGCTCGGCGGCGCCGGATCACCGACCGAGCGTGACCTCGTGTTCTCGGTCGACACCGACGGTGTCGTGCAACCGTCGTCCGGCTACACGCTGGGATTCAGCGACCCCGACTCGTGCACCGTCACCGAGACGGTCGACGGTGGGGCGAGTGGCGTGTCGTATGCGTGCGAGAGCGTGATCGTTCCGGTGGTCAAGGACGTCGAACCGGCGGTCATCCTCGATCCGCCGGCCGACATCTGCTCGACCGCCGGACCGACGGACACACCGATCACGGTCAACGTCGTCACCGAGGGCCAGCGCGTGCTGGTGACGCTGACGAACACGTTCGATCCCACCTTCACCGGCTGAGCCCCGCCGACCTGGCGATCGCCTGAGATCGACCCGTGTGTCCCGACGGGGCAAGCGCCGGAGACGATCAGCCGTTTCGTCTGATCGGCACCGACGGTGAGCACGGACTCGCGCGGGAGGTCGTCTGTTCCCTCCCGAGGTCGGTGTCGTGTCGGTTGTGCCGCGGGGAAGCCGACTGTCCATACATCGTGGAACGTCCGTACGGACGTCTCGTGGTCCGCAAGCGCGACCCGGTCGAACTGATCGCCCGTGACGTGACCATCGTGGCGACCGGGTCGGCCGACGACGAGCGGCGGACCCCCGGGTGGCAGCTCGGCGTCGCGCTCGCCGCCTGGGTGTTGTTGCCCGTCGCGGCGTGGTGGACGTGGATCGTCCATCCCCCGGTGCTCGAGGGTGTCGTCGTCCCCGCAGCCGTGATGCTCGCCACCTTCGCGCTGACGGTGGTCGGGGTGCCGATCGTCCGTTGGCGGTGGCGCGATCACGGCGGTCGACGATCGGGGGGCCCGTGGCGTCCTTCCTGACCTGGCTGGTCGACACCCCCGCCATCCGGGTGCTCGAGCTGTTCCTGGCGTGGTTCCCGGTGCTCTTCGCCTTCCTGGCGATCACCGCGTCCCGCCAGTTCTTCCTCGACCGTCAGGGGATCGTCACGCAGCGACTCGAACCGACGGGAGCCGACGTCGAGGCCGCCCACGAACGCTGGCCGGTGCTCAGTGTGATCATCCCCGCCCACGACGAGGAGGCGACGATCGATCGGACGCTCCGTGACGTGACGGCACTGGCGTGGCCGACCCTCGACGTCGTCGTGATCGACGACGGGTCCACCGACGGCACCGCCCGGATCGTGGATCGTTGGGCGGCCACCGAACCGTCGATCCGGGTCGTCCACAAGGCGGTCAACGAGGGCAAGGCGTCGGCGCTCGACGACGCACTCGATCTGATCGCGGGCGGCCTGGTCCTGATCTGTGACGCCGACGCGGCGATTCCACCGGTCACTGCAGTCCTCCTCGCAGCCCAACTCGAACACCACTCGGATCTGGCAGCGGTTGCGGCCAATCCTCGGATGCTCCACACCGGCACGTTGCTGGAGAAGCTGCAGGCGGTCGAGTTCTCGGCCACGGTGTCGACCCAGCGTCGCGGGCACGCCGCGTGGGGACGGATCTCGACGCTGTCGGGGGTGTGTGCGCTCTTCCGCACCGACGTCCTGCGCGACACCGGAGGCTTCGATCCGGTGCAGCCGGCCGAGGACATCGAGATCACCTGGCGACTCCAGTGTGCCGGGTGGCGGGTCGGGTACGAACCCCGAGCGGTGATCGGCACCGTTCCGGCCCGCACGATGCGGGCGTGGTTCAGGCAGCGGCGGCGGTGGGCTGCGGGGCTGGTCCGAGCCCTGCAGGCCAACGGTCGCTCGGCGCTCCGGCTGCGGAACGCCCCGACGTGGCCGTTGCTGCTCGAGGCGACGGCCTCGATCGTGTGGTGTCACCTCCTGGTGCTCATGACGCTGCTCTGGGTCGTGTGTGTCGTGGTGGGAGTGGATCCGTCGGGCAACAGTCCGTTCATCGGCGCTTGGGGGGTCTTCGCCGTGTGCGTCGCCATCGCGCAGATCACCTGGGGAATGCACCTCGACCGGACCGACGACCCGGGGATCCGTGCGCTCCGCCCGTACATCCCGCTGTTCCCGCTCTTCTACTGGTGGCTCATGGCCTTCACAGTCGTGGTCACCACGATCCCGACCCTGGTGACGCCCCCTCGCCGGGTCCGGTGGTGAGGCGGGCCGCCGGGGTCGGACCGTGCCGACTCGCCTACTCTTCGGTACCGGGTCGCTAGCTCAACTGGCAGAGCATCGGGCTTTTAACCCGCAGGTTCAGGGTTCGAGTCCCTGGCGACCCACCGAGATCTCGACCGGGCGAACGGTCACCGGCGGCTGATGCCGGCTGCCGCGAGCGTGGCCTCGAGTCGGTCCAGAGGTACGACGGTGTCGGCCTGGCCGTCTGCGGGATCGGTCGATGAGGTCTTCAGATACCAGTAGTCGTGGCCGAGCTCTTGGGCCTGGTTCCAGAAGATGTAGCCGTTGCGGAGCAGGCTGGGCCCGATCATGTCGATCACGACGGCGCCCTCCGGGCTGTGGATCATGTTGTAGAGAGCGGCGCCGTGTGCGCCGACGATCGTCGACGCCTGAGCGAACGTGACCACCTGCTCGCGGAGCGAGAGGGTATCGGGGACGACGACCTCGAAGCCGAAGTCGGCAAGGAGGTCGACCACATCCGACTCGTTCGCCACCCTGCGGGAGGCGTTGCGACGACTCAGGTAGATCCGTCGATCGCCTCCGTCTGCATCAACCCCGAGGGCGGTCCGCATGCGTTGCGACAGCCAACGGTCTGCCTCGGCCCGGTGGTGTCCCGACGCGCTGGTGGCCGTCGCGAAGTGGAGTGTCTCCATGTCGATGATGGTGTGTCCGGTGCAGTGGACGAGTCGGTCGCGACCGATCCCGAACAGCGCGAGCGTCTCGTACTGGAACGGTTGCATCCATCCGGGAACCAGGTACGACGTGTCGTCGGGGAGGTCGTCGATCACGTCGTGCAGTCGCAGAAGGGAGTCGTGGAACCAGTGGTAGAAATTGGACCGGTGGGTCCACGGCACCAAGAGTGAGAAGTGTGGCCCGCGGCGACGCTCGACCGACCGACGTGACGGGGTCGCGAACTCGGGAATCGTCTCGAGGATGTGGTCCCAGAACACCGACTCCACTGCAGCACTGCGGTCGGGGAGGACGACCAGACCGGCTGAGCCGACCAGGCGGGCACCGTCGACGGGCGTGATGTACCGCCGACCGTGCCGATGGTGCAACCGATCGGTGAAGACCGGGTCGACCGACGGCTCGACCGTGCCGGGAGGGCGCCGAACCACCTCCCGGCCCGGGAAGAGCTCGCGAGGGCGGGCGCCCTGGTGTTCCGACGACCAGGCTGCGACGTCGCGGCAGATCCGTCCCGACGTCGTCGGCTCGGCCGGGCCGAGCCGACCCCGGAGTCGATCGACCAGGACCCGACCGGAGCGAGACCGCTTCCAGAGCCATGATCGCACCGATGTCGACTTCATGCTCGACGCCCCGTTCGGATTCGGTCGGCGGGCGGCTTCGACCGCCAGCCTCCTCTCGACGTTCCGATCATTGGTGACCGGTTCGTGACCAGTTCGCAACCGGAAGCATCGCCGCGAGTTCGTATCATCGCGGTTCATGGTGGGTCAAGCACGGTCTGGATGTCGGGGACGGCGGATCGTGATCGGCATGCTCTTGACCGTCGGGATGGCGGGTTCGATGGGCACCGGAGTGGCGCAGGCGTCGTGGTCGGCACCGATGACCGGCGTCTCGTCACCACCACCGCCGTCGTCGACGACGATCGCGACGCCCGAGACGATCCCGACGACCACGACGACGGCGCTGGCGCCACGGGAACCGATCGGACCGGTGCCCCTGTCGGTCACGCCGCCGCCCACCGCGGTCGCGGCATCGCCGCCCGCACCCGGCTCCCGCTCGAC
>JAFMJM010000078.1 GCA_017853455.1 Acidimicrobiia bacterium
ACGCCCCGGCGCTGCCGGGGCACCGTCAGGCCAAGAACTTCTTCGAGGCCCACGGGTTCACGGCGCGGGTGCTGACCATGCACCGCACCCTCGGCGGCTGACTTTTATCAAAATGAGCCCGAACGGTGGCCCCGGTCCGGAGACCCCGACGGCCCCGGCCCGCCCGGAGCTGGCCGTCGGCGCCGTGGCGGTCCGGGACGGCCACCTGCTGATGATCCGCCGGGGCCACGAGCCCGGCGCCGGGCTCTGGTCGGTGCCGGGTGGCCGGGTCGAGGCCGGCGAGACGCTCCACGAGGCCGTCGTGCGGGAGGTCGCCGAGGAGACCGGCCTGGCGGTCGAGGTCGGCCGGTACCTGGGGCACGTCGAGCGGATCGGCGGAGCGTCCGGCGGCCCGGTGCCGCCGTACCACTTCGTGATCCTGGACTTCGCCGTGGACGTCGTCGGCGCCGCCGAGCCGGTCGCCGGCGACGACGCCGACGACGCCGTCTGGGTGCCGCTGACGGGCCTGGCCGACGTGGCGGTGGTGCCCGGCCTGGTGGCGTTCCTGACCGACGTCGGCGTGCTGCCGGACTGAGCCGGGTGCCCGGGAGGATCCGGCCCGGTTCCGGCCTCCTTGCAGTTTGCCGATAATCCTCGTTATGTCACATGCGCCAGGGGACGCCGATTCCGGGTCCCGGCCGGCCGCTCAGGCCCAGTCCTCCACCGACGGGCAGGAGCAGACCAGATTGCGGTCGCCGTAGGCCTGGTCGATGCGGCTGACCGGCGGCCAGTACTTGTCGCCGCCGGGGGCGAGGCCACCGATCGAGCGGGGGTAGGCGCGGTCCCAGTCGTCGGCCACGACGTCGGCCGCCGGGTGGGGGGCGTGGCGCAGCGGGCTGTCCTCGACCGACCACTCCCCCCGCTCGACCCGGGCGATCTCCTCCCGGATGGCGATCATGGCGTCGCAGAACCGGTCGAGCTCCACCAGGGCCTCCGACTCGGTCGGCTCGACCATCAGGGTGCCCGCCACCGGGAACGACATCGTCGGGGCGTGGAAGCCGTGGTCGATGAGCCGCTTGGCGACGTCCTCGGCCGTGACGCCGGTGGCTGCCGTGATCGGCCGCAGGTCGAGGATGCACTCGTGGGCCACGAGGCCCTCGGGACCCGTGTAGAGGACCGGGTAGTGCGGGGCCAGCCGGGCGGCGACGTAGTTGGCGTTGAGGACCGCCGTCTCGGTGGCCCGGCGCAGGCCGTCGGGCCCCATCATCCGGACGTAGGCCCACGAGATCGGCAGGATCGACGCCGAGCCCCAGGCGCTCCCCGAGATCGGCCCCACGCCCCCGGCGGGGCCGGCGGCGCTCTGGAGGGGGTGGTTGGGCAGGTGGGGCGCCAGGTGGGCCCGCACCGCCACCGGGCCGACGCCCGGACCCCCGCCCCCGTGGGGGATGCAGAAGGTCTTGTGGAGGTTCAGGTGGCTCACGTCGGCCCCGAACCGGCCCGGACGGGCCAGGCCCACCAGGGCGTTGAGGTTGGCGCCGTCGACGTAGACCTGGCCGCCCACGCCGTGCACGACGTCGCAGACCTCGCGGACCGTCTCCTCGTAGACCCCGTGGGTGGAGGGGTAGGTGATCATGCAGGCCGCCACGGCCGCGCCGTGCTCCTCGGCCCGGGCCCGCAGGTCGCCGAGGTCGACGTTGCCGTCGTCGTCGCACTTCACCACCACGACCCGCATGCCGGCCATCGAGGCGCTGGCGGCGTTGGTGCCGTGGGCGCTGGCGGGGATCAGGCAGACGGTGCGCTCCAGGTCGCCGTTGGCCCGGTGGTAGGCCCGGATGGCCAGCAGGCCGGCGAGCTCACCCTGCGAGCCGGCGTTGGGCTGGAGCGACACGGCGTCGTAGCCGGTCACCTCGGCCAGCCAGCCCTCGAGGTCGGTGAACAGGCGCCGGTAGCCGGCCGCCTGGTCGATCGGGGCGAACGGGTGCATCCGACCGAACTCGGGCCACGTGACCGGGACCATCTCGGAGGTGGCGTTGAGCTTCATGGTGCACGAGCCGAGCGGGATCATCGTGCGGTCGAGCGCCAGGTCGCGGTCGGCGAGCCGCCGCAGGTGGCGCAGCATCTCGGTCTCGGAGTGGAATCGGCTGAAGACGGGGTGCTCGAGGAAGGCGCTGGTGCGCCGGCACCCGGCCGGGATCCCGTCGGGGGCCTCGGCGACGAGCCGCTCGACGGCCGGCGCGTCGGCGGGCAGACCGAAGGCGGCGAGCACCGCCGCCACGACGGCCGGGGTCGTCGTCTCGTCGAGGGCGATCCCGAGCACGTCGGCGTCGACCTCGCGGAGGTTGATGCGCCGCTCGCGGGCGGCCTCGGCCACCGCCGCGGCCCGGCCGGGCACGCGGACCTGCACGGTGTCGAAGTGGTGCGGGGTGATGACCTCCACCCCACCGCGCCGCAGCCCCTCGGCCAGGGCGTCGGCCAGCCGGTGGGTCCGCTCGGCGATGGCCCGCAGCCCGGCGGGGCCGTGGTACATCGCGTAGAGCGCGCTCATGATCGACAGCAGCACCTGCGCCGTGCAGATGTTGCTGGTCGCCTTCTCCCGCCGGATGTGCTGCTCGCGGGTCTGGAGCGCGAGGCGCAGGGCCGGACGGCCGGCGGCGTCGACCGACATACCGACCAGTCGGCCGGGCAGGCTCCGGGCGTAGGCCTCCCGGGTGCCCATGAAACCGGCGTGCGGACCGCCGAAGCCCATCGGCACGCCGAAGCGCTGGGCGGAGCCGACCACCACGTCGGCCCCCCACTCCCCCGGCGGCGTCAGGACCGTGCACGCCAGCAGGTCGGTGGCGGCGGCCACCAGGGCACCCTGGTCGTGCATCGACGCCGCGAAGCCGGCGAGGTCGCGCACCGCGCCACTCGAGCCCGGGTACTGCACCAGCACGCCGAACACCCCCGTGGCGGGCACGTCGGAGTCGGGGTCACCGACCACGACCTCGATACCGAGCGGCTCGGCCCGGGTCGCGACGACCGCGATCGTCTGGGGATGGACGTCGACGTCGACGAAGAAGACGTCACCGGACTTCCCGTTGATGCGGTGGCACAGCGCCATCGCCTCGGCGGCGGCAGTCGGCTCGTCGAGCAGCGAGGCGTTGGCGACCTCGGTGCCGGTGAGGTCGGTGACGAGGGTCTGGAAGTTCAGGAGGATCTCGAGGCGCCCCTGGGAGATCTCCGGCTGGTAGGGCGTGTAGGCGGTGTACCAGGCCGGGTTCTCCATGACGTTGCGGAGGATCACCCCGGGCGTGATCGTGTCGTGGTAGCCGAGCCCGATCAACGAGGTGAACACCTCGTTCCCGTCGGCCAGGGCCCGCAGCTCGGCGAGGGCCTCGGTCTCGGAGACCGCCTCGGGCAGGGCGAGGCGGTCACGGTCCCGGATGACCTCGGGCACCGTGGCGTCGATCAGGTCGGCGAGCGACGCCCGGCCGAGGACCTCGAGCATCCGGGCGACGGCGTCGTCGTCGGGACCGAGGTGGCGGTCGGCGAAGGTGCGGGGGGCGGCGGGGTCGACGGTCGACACGGTGACTCCTCGGGTCCGGGGCGCGGGCGCGCCCGGTGCGGTCCCGGACGCTTGCCGGGAACTCCCCCTCTGTCCGCGTGACCTGAGAGATTCACCCGGGCGCACCCGGGCTTTCCCCGTCGGTGAGACGGACCGTCGGTCCGCCTGCTCTCCAGAGTCGCCTGTTCCGAGCGGTTCGTGCGCCTGAGAGATTCCGGGGAGTGGTTGCTCCTTCGGCGCCACCCCCTCCCCCGTCCCCGGGCCCCGTCACCGGGGTGGGGCCGGGCGGTGCGAGGCGGTGGCTCTCCCGCTCGACGTCGTCGGCTATGTCGCGCGCGAGCGTAACCCGGCGCAGGGGCCCCGGTGCGCACCGGAGCGGCAACGACCGGGTCGGGTCGGCCGACTCAGCGGGGCCAGAACGGCAGGCGGACCACCGTGGCGTCGACCGACCGGCCGCGCACGTCGATGGTGACCGCCGCCCCCTCCCCCACCGTCGGGGGGACGAAGGCCAGTGCGATGCCCCGCTCGAGCATCGGCGAGAAGTTGCCGCTCGTGACCTCACCCACGACCGCGCCGTCGACCAGGACCGGGCACTCCGCCCGCGGGACCTGGCGACCCTCGGTCTCGAGCCCCACCAGGTGGCGGGCGACCCCCCGGTCGCGTTCGGCGGCCAGCGCAGCGCTGCCCCGGAAGTCGCCCTTGTCGAACCGGACGACCCAGGCCAGACCGGCCTGGAGCGGGGTGATCCCCGGACCGAGCTCGTGGCCGTGGAGCGGGAGCCCGGCCTCGAGCCGGAGGGTGTCGCGACAGCCCAGCCCCGCCGGCGTCACGCCGGCGGCGACCAGCTCGTCGAAGACCGCACCGGCCACCGCGACCGGCACGTGCAGCTCGACGCCGTCCTCGCCGGTGTAGCCGGTGCCGGCGGCGAAGCCGGGAGCGCCGTGGTACTCGACCGCCACGACGCCGAAGCGCGCGACCGCGGCCGCGTCGGCGTGGACGGCGGCCAGCCGGGCCCGGGCCTCGGGGCCCTGCACGGCCAGGACCGCGCGGGTCGCGGTGACGTCGGTGACCTCGACCGCGCCGTCGGCGTGACCCGCCACGGCGTCGGCGAGCGCGCCGACGATCGGATCGGTGTTCGAGGCGTTGGGCATCACGACGAAGTCGTCGTCACCCACCCACCACACGATGATGTCGTCGACCACGTGGGCGTCGTCGACGTCGAGGAGGTGCGTGTACTGGGCCCGGCCCGGCGCGACGCGCGTCAGGTCGTTGGTGAACGCCCACTGCAGCGCGGCGAGCGCACCCGGACCGACCACCCGGACCGAGCCGAGGTGCGACACGTCGAACAGTGCGGCATCCGTGCGGCAGGCCCGGTGCTCGTCGAGCACGCTCGAGTACTGGATCGGCATGTCCCAGCCGCCGAACTCCACCATGCGCGCGCCGAGGGCGCGGTGGCGGTCGTCGAGCGGGCTGACGCGGAGGGAGGTGATGGTCAGCCCCCGACCGCGGGCGTGGCCGTCGCCGCCGGGCGGCCGCCGTCGACGAGGCTGGTCGGGTGGGCCGCCCGCGAGGCGGCGAGCTCCGCCGCCGTGCCGGGCAGGTCGACGATGGCGGCGTCGAGCTCGCCCACGACCGAGCCGAGCGGCACGATGTTGAGCACGCCCTGTCCGCGCCGGACGAGGTCGACGAGCGTCTCGCCGTCGCGGGCCAGCACCGAGTTGGTGCCGTCGAGGACGAGGCTGGCGGTGTCCCAGTCCTCGCCGAGGTCGTCACGCAGGTAGTCGATGGCCTTGCGCGCCGACTGGAGCTTGACCCCGGCGTCGAGGAGGCTCTTGACCACCTTGAGCCGGACCAGGTCGCGGTACGAGTAGCGGCGCTGGGTGCCGCTGCCCTTGGCGTCGGCGAGCGACGGCCGGACCAGGTCGGTGCGGGCCCAGTAGTCGAGCTGGCGGTACGTGATGCCCACGATGGCGCACACCTGGGCGCCGCTGTACCCGGCGTCGGGTGCCGTCCCGGTCGGACCGGCCATGGTCGCCTCCTCGCCCCGCCCGGCCCCCGGGAGGGAATCACACGGTCGTAGTTACGGGGATGAGACGATACCGGTCGGTGCGCGCGGCGCCCACCACCCCGCCCGTGACCCCGCCGGGGGCGCCCACCCAGCCGGGGATCAGGCGTCGGATCAGGCGTCGGATCCGGCCTGGACCCGCTCCCCCAGACGCGCCAACTGGGCCTCGGTGCCGATGGCGATGACCGTCGCCCCGCCCTCGAGCATCTCGTCGGGGCCGGGGTTCGACCGGAACCGCCCGAGCGGGCAGCGCAGGGCCAGCACCAGCGCCCCGGTCTCCCGGCGCAGGTCGAGGTCGCCCAGCCGCCGGTTCGCGACGTCGGCCTCCACCGGCACGTAGAACTCCTCCAGCCGGAAGGCGTCGGGGTCGCCGTTGGCCGCCGGCCCGACCAGGTCGACGAAGTCGGCGACGGCCGGCGACAGCGAGAAGGTGGCCAGCTGCACCGCACCCATCCGCAGCGGGTTGACGACGTGGTCGGCGCCCGCCCGGTGCAGCTTCGACTCGCTGCTCTCGGCGTTGGCGCGGGCCACGATGCGCAGGAGCGGATTGAGCTCGCGCGCCGAGAGCACGGTCGAGATGGCGTCGGCGTCGGAGTGGATGCTCACGATGAGGGTCGAGGCGTGCTCGACGCCCGCCCGCCGGAGCGCCTCGTCCTCGGTGGAGTCACCACTGACGCAGAAGATGCGGTCCTCCTGCGCGGCCAGCAATGCCGTGTGGTCGCGGTCGATCACCACCACCGTGGTGCGCTCCGCGAGCTGACCGGTGATCTCCCGTCCGACCCGGCCGTAGCCGCACAGCACGGTGTGCCCCTCGAGCCTGGCGATCTGGTGCTCCACGCGACGCCTCCCCAGCAGTCCCAACTTGTTCTCGACGAACGACTCCACCGCCGTGACCGCGACGTAGAGGGCCACCCCCACGCCGAGCATCAGCAGGACGACCGTGAAGATCCGGCCCCGGGCGCCGAGTGGCTCCACCTCACCGAACCCGACGGTCAGGATGGTCGTGACCGTCTGGTAGAAGCCGTTGACGAACGAGAACCCCTCGACGAGGGCGTACCACGCCGTGCCGATCAGGACGACCACCGCGAAGAGCGCCAGACCGACCAGCGGTCGGCGCCGGACGTCGTCGCCCGGTCGGATCGTCCCCTTGGCCACCGATCCCCCGGTCAGTCCAGGAAGTCTTCGGGCCGGACCTGCTCGATGAACTCGTGGAACTCCTCGAGGTCGGGTGCGTCGGCACCCGGCCCCGAGAGCACCTCGGGTGCGTCGTCGACGTCGTAGTGGACCCCCGCCTCGGCCAGGACGTCCTCCGAGGCGAGGATCGGCACCGGGTGCACCTGGCGCACCGCCAGGGCGAAGGCGTCGGACGGACGGGCCGAGAGGCGGGTCACGCCGGCGGCGTGCCGCAGGGTGATCTCGGCGAAGAACGTGCCGTCGTCGAGGTCGGTGATCTCGACCTGCTCGAGGCGGGCGCCGAGCTCGTCCATCACCGTGGTGAACAGGTCGTGGGTCATCGGCCGCGGGGTCTCGACCCCCTGCAGTGCGTACGCGATCGCCGTGGCCTCGGGCGCGCCGATGAAGATCGGCAGGTACCGGGTGCCGTCCTCTTCACGCAGCAGCACGATCGGCTGGTTGGTCGGAACCTCGACCCGGACGCCGAGGAGTGACATCGGGATCACGCGGTCGCCTCCGTCTCGGCGGCGAGGGTACCACCGGCCCCGAGCGGGCCCCCGGGTCGAAGGGCCCGGCGGGTCAGTCGCCGACGAGGTCGTCGACGACCCGGCGCAGCAGGGCGCCGCGCAGGGCCCGGGCCTCCCCCACCAGCTCGTTGAGGGTCGCCTCCACCTTGCCGCGCGACACCGGGTTCTTCTGCCGGAGGAACGGGGCGAGCACCTGCTGGAAGAGCGCGCCCTCCCGCTCGGTGAAGTGGACGTACATCTTCAGGTGCCTCGGCTCGATGCCGTGGGCCTGCATGGCCACGGCGGCCCGCACGCAGACCAGGGCGTCGCGGTCGTAGAACGACTGGATGCCGTCGTCGTAGAACGCCTTGATGAGCCCGTAGCGCTCGAGCTCGTCGAGCATGGTCTCGGTCACCCCGGCGGCACCCGCGAGCGCCACCCGGTCGTAGGAGTCGGGACCGTCGCCGTCGGCGTCGGGCTCGGTGTCGACGGTGAAGGGCAGGGTCAGCTCACGCTGACGGCGACGGGCGGTCATCGTCTGCACGGCCTCCTCGGGCGTGGGGGCGTCGTCGGGGAGGGTCGGGACCGACCCCGGCGGCGGGAGCTGCGACGGGGGCGTCGGACGAGCGGCCCGGACCGGACGGCGCGCCGCCGACGCAGGCGCGGCGTCGTCGACGACCTCGGCGGCCGGGGTCGTCGCCGGCGGGGTTTCCCCGGGACCGGAGGCTGCGGTCACCTCGACGGCCTCGGCGATCTCCACCACCTCGACCACCTCGACCGCCGCGACGGGAGGCACGTCCACGGGAGGAAGATCGTCCGGGATCTCGGGCACGCCGTCGGGCCCGAGGGCGTCGAGGTGGTCCTTGAGCTCCTGGAGGGGCCGGTCGTGGTCACGCTGCTGGATCAGGATCCACCGCAGCCGGACGACGTCCTCGGCGAAGAACTTGCGGTAGCCCGACGGCGTGCGCTCCGGGTCGATCAGCCCCTGGCTCTCGAGGAACCGGATCTTCGTGACCGTGAGGTCGGGGAACTCGGCCTGGAGCGACTCGAGGACGTCGCCGATCGGCAGGTGCGGTGTCGTCACGGCAGCGCCCTCTCGTGAACGGGGCGCCCGACGCCCCGACGGAACGGTCGGGCCGGCCGACCCGACGTCACCACGCTCACTCCCCCACCCGGGGGCCCGAGCCCAGCACGAACGTGAGCACGAAGCGACCGATCTGGACCTCGTTGAGGTCGCGCAGCGGCGCCACGTCGACCCGCTCGTGATCGACGTAGGTCCCGTTGAGCGACCCGGCGTCGCGGACCTCGTAGCCCCGATCGCTGCGGGTGATCTCGGCGTGGCGGCGGGAGACCGTCACGTCGTCGAGGAAGATGTCGGAGTCGGGGTGGCGGCCGAGCGAGGTCACCGTGCCGTCGAGGACGAACGTCGAGCCCTGATTGGGCCCGCGGCGCACCACCAGGACCCCGAGCCCCTCGGGGACCTCGTCGAGCAGCCCGCCGAGCTCCATCTCGAGGGCCTGGCGGTCCTCGAGCGCGGCCAACGTGAGGGTCGTCTCGTCGTCCTCACGCCCCATCGGGGTCCCGCACGACGAGCAGTACCGGGCGCCCGGGTCGTTGGAGTGTCCGCACCGCCGGCAACGCATGCCCCGACGTTACCGACGCCCCCGGGTCCCGGCGTCGATATCAGGCCCCGGAGAGGCCCGGAACGGCCCGGAACGAGACCCCCAGTGCCGCCGCGAAGCCCTCGGCCAGGGCCGTCGCCACCGTGCCGGGCTCGGTCGGAGCGCCCAACTCGGCCAGGGTGACCGTCGCGGCGCGCAGGGCGTCTCGGTCGAGGCCAGGATCCCGGACCAGATCGGTCTCGTCGAACGCCAGCCGGTCGAGGAGCACCGAGCCGTGCTGGAGGACCACGCCGGCGCGCCGGACCTGGGCCGAGCCGCACACCTTGCGGTCCCCCACCCGGAGGTCGGCACCCTGCTGGGCCGCCATGCACACCGGCCCCCGCGGCCCTCCGGCGCACGCCACCCCCGCCGCGACGCCGAGGCGCGCCAGGCCGTCGATCAGACCGTCGGCGAGATACCGGTAGAGGTCGTCGACCCGGCCGGCCACACCGGGGGGCTCGGGGAGGGCGACGGCGTAGGTGACGTCGGGGCCGTGGAGCAGGGCCCGGCCGCCGGTCGGCCGCCGGGCCACCTCGACCCCGAGGCGCGTGCAGGCCGCGCGGTCGACGTCGGTGTCGGCCTGGAACCGGCCCAGGGTCAGCGCCGGCGGATCGAACCGGTAGAGGCGCAGCACCGGCGGTCCGCCCGCCGCCACCGACGCGAGCAGGGCGTCGTCGGCGGCCATCTGGGCCGCGGCGCTGCGGCGACGACCGAGGTCGTCGACCAGGAGCCAGACCGGACCGGTCAGGACTCGACCAGGGCCCGGTAGGCGGCGGCGTCCATCAGCCCGTCGAGCTCA
>JAFMJM010000079.1 GCA_017853455.1 Acidimicrobiia bacterium
GAACTTCCAGTCGGCGGTGCGGGCCTGGCCCTCCTCGTCGATCGCGAGGCAGATCACCGCTGCGCCGTAGTCGCGGGCCAGGGTCATCACCCGGTCGAACCGTGACCCGGGGCCGTCGCCGTCCTCGAGGTTGGCCGAGTTGAGGATCGCCTTGCCGCCGAAGTGCTGGAGACCCGCCTCCATCACGGGGGGCTCAGTGGAGTCGAGCACCAGCGGGAGGGGTGCCTGGGTGGCGAAGCGGGCCGCCAGGTCGTGCATGTCGGCCACGCCGTCACGACCCACGTAGTCGACGCACAGGTCGAGGACGTGGGCGCCCTCGCGCACCTGCTCGCGGCCCATCTGCACGCAGGTGTCGAGGTCACCCTCGAGCATCGCCTCCCGGAACTTCTTGGAGCCGTTGGCGTTGGTGCGCTCGCCGATGATCAGGACGGAGCGCTCCTGCTCGAACGGCACGTGGGAGTAGACGGAGGCGCACCCCGGCTCGTGCTGCGGGGCGCGCACGACCGGTGCCCGGCCCGCGAGGCGGTCGACCAGGGCGGCGAGGTGGGCGGGCGTGGTGCCGCAGCACCCGCCGACGACGTTGATCCCGAACTCCTCGACGAACCGGCCGTGTGCCTCGGCGAACGCCTCGGGGGTGAGGTCGTAGTGGGTGTGGCCGTCGACGATCGAGGGCAGGCCGGCGTTGGGCAGGCACGACAGGAACGTGCGCGAGTGCTGCGCGAGGTAGCGCAGGTGCTCGGTCATCTCGGTCGGCCCGGTCGCGCAGTTGAGTCCGATGACGTCGGGACGGACGGCGTCGAGGGCGGTGAGGGCCGCGCCGATCTCCGAGCCGATCAGCAGCCGACCGGTCGTCTCGACCGTGACCTGCACCATGAGGGGCACGGTGCGCCCGGCGCGGGCCATCGCCCGCCGGCACGCGATCAGCGCCGCCTTGCTCTGGAGGAGGTCCTGGACGGTCTCGACCAGCAGGACGTCGACGCCACCCTCGAGCAGGCCGTCGACCATCACCTCGTAGGCGTCGCGCAGCTCGCCGAACGGGATCGCCCCGAGGGAGGGCAGCTTGGTTCCCGGGCCGATCGAGCCGACCACGAACCGGGGGCGCCCGTCGGCGGCGTACCCGGACGCCACCTCCTTCGCGATCGCCGCCCCCGCCCGGGCGAGCTCGTGGGCCCGCTCGGGGATGGCGTACTCGGTGAGGACGGTCGAGAAGGCGCCGAAGGTGTTGGTCTCGACGCCGTCGCAGCCGACCCGGAGGAACGAGTCGTGGAGGTCGGCGATGACGTCGGGGCGGGTGACGTTGAGCAGCTCGTTGCACCCCTCGAGGTCGGGACCGCCGAAGTCGTCGGCGGTCAGGCCGACGGTCTGGAGGTTGGTTCCGGTCGCACCGTCGAGGACCAGGACGCGCTCACGCAGCGCCGCGAGGAAGTCGGACACGCGGGCGAGGCTACCGGAGGGTCAACGGCGGGATTCCACCCCTGCGGTCGACCAGCACCCCGTGGTCGGCCCGGGCGAGCAGCTCGGCGTCGCCGTGACTGTCGCCGTACGCGTAGACGTACGCCGGGGCGTCGCCCAGCCAGGCGTCGAGGCGCCGGACCTTCTCGGGGCCGCGCACGTTGGGGCCGTCGAGCCCGCCCGTGCAGCGGCCGTCGGGCCCGACCGCCACGGCGGTGGCCAGCACGGCTGGGACGCCGAGGAGGGCGGCGACGGCGTCGAGGTAGAGCGTCAGGGAGGCCGACACGAACACGACCTCGTGCCCGGCCTCCCGGTGGGCGGCGAGGCGGTCCGCCACCTGCGGGTGGAGGTGGTGGGCGACGACCTGGCGGGCGAAGCGGGCGCCGAGGTCGCGCAGCGACTCCTCGGTCCGACCGGTCAGCAGGCGCTGGACGACGATCGCCTTCGCGACGTCACGCTGCGCCGGGTCGCGGCGGGCCGCCAGGAGGGCGGGCGCGGCGGCCGCCCCGGCCCGGGCCACGGCACCCGTGCCGCAGGCGATGCGCAGGTACGGCACGACGTTGTCGCGTGACGACACGGTGCCGTCGAAGTCGAAGGCGGCGACGACGCGGTCGGTGGTCACGGTGGGCCCGACCTCAGATCGGCAGCCGACGGAACACGGCCCGCGGGAGGTGGCGCAGGCCCGACATCACGAAGCGCATGGCGGTCGGCACCCACACCGTCTCGGCGCCCCGCGCCAGGCCCGCCACGATGGCGTCGGCGGCGGCGTCGGGCGTGGTGGCCAACGGCGCGGCCTCCATGCCCTCGGTCATCTTGGTGTGCACGAACCCGAGGCGCACGACCATGACCTTCACGCCGCTGCCCACCAGGCTGTCGCCGAGACCCTGGAGGAAGGCGTCCATCCCGGCCTTCGACGAGCCGTAGACGAAGTTGGAGCGGCGGGCGCGCTCGCCGGCGACCGACGACAGGGCGACGATGGTGCCGTGGCCCTGGGTCCGGAGACGCTGCGCGAGCGGGACGGCGACCGAGATCGTGCCGAGGTAGTTGACCCGGGCCACGTGCAGCGCGGCGTCGACGTCGCGCTCGGCCTCGTCCTGGTCGCCGAGCACGCCGAAGGCGATCAGAGCCACGTCGAAGTCGCCGTGGGCGTCGAACTGGGCGGCGACGAGCGCCTCGTGGGTCTCGGGGGCGTCGGCGTCGAAGGCGACGACCTCCACGGTGGCGGCCCCGAGACCGCGCAGCTCGTCGGCGAACGCCGCGCAGGCGTCGGGGTGGTGGGCGGCGAGGACGACGGTCCGGGTCCGCGTCCCGACGAGGCGGCGCACGGTGTGCTGGGCGATGTCGGAGCCGGCGCCGAACACGAGGATCGACGAGACGTTGCCGAGGGCGTCGCGCACGGGAGGTCCTTTGTGTGGGAGGGGAGCGAGGAGTGGACGGGAGTGGTCAGAGGCCGAGGCGACGGCCCAGGTCGGACTGCAGGTGGCGGTCGGGGTCGACCCGGTCGCGCACCGCCGTCAGGCCGTCGAGGTCGGGGTACATCGCCCGGACCAGGCCGGGGTCGAGGCGGGAGTCCTTGGCGAGGTAGATGCGCCCGCCGGCGTCGACGACCATCCGGTCGAGCCGGTCGAGGAGGTCCGACAGACCGGCGGCGCCGGCCCCGACGTCGAGCGCGAGGGTCCACCCCGGCGTCGGGAACGACAACGGCCCCGGGTTGCCCGGGCCGAAGCGCTTGAGCACCGCCAGGAACGACGCGCACTGCGCGGCGCTCAGCGCCTCGAGCGAGGCCCGGACGGTGTCGGTGGCGGCGTCGGGGACGACGTACTGGTACTGCACGAATCCCCGGCTGCCGTAGAGGCGGTTCCACTCGCGCACGCCGTCGAGCGGGTGGAAGAACGCGCCGATCGACTCGAGGTGGCCGACCTGGTGGCGGGGGGCCTTGCGGAACCACAACTCGTTGAACGCCCGCACGGTGAACCGGTTGAGCAGCCCGTTGGGCACCCACGCCGGCGCGGTGAGGCGGGTGGCGGGGGCGAACTCGCACGCGGTCGCACGGCGGCGCTCCGGAACGGCTTCGAGCGGGGCGTGGTCGCCGCGGGTGAGCACCGAGCGGCCCAGGTGCGCCCCGGTGGCCAGGCAGTCGATCCAGGCCACCGAGTAGCGGTAGTCGTCGTCGCCGTCGAGCATCCGGGCCATGACGTCGTCGAGGTCGTCGGCGCGCTCGGTGTCGACCGAGATGAGCGACGTCTCGACCGGGATGCACTGCAGCGTGGCCTCGGTGACCACGCCGGTCAGCCCCATCGCCCCGGCCGTTCCCCAGAACAGGTCGGGATCGCTCGCCGGGGTGACCTCGTGCACGCCGGTGGGGGTGTGGAGGGTGAACGCCAGCACGTGGTTGGCGAACGAGCCCTCGACGTGGTGGTTCTTGCCGTGGATGTCGGCGGCGATGGCGCCACCCACCGTCACGAAGCGGGTACCGGGGGTGACCGCCACGAACCACCCGAGCGGCACCAGGCGACGCATGAGGGTGTCGAGGCTGACCCCGGCCGCCACCCGGACGACGCCGGTGGCGAGATCGATCCCGAGGATGCCGTCGGCGGTGGTGGCGTCGACGACGGTGCCGCCGGCGTTCTGGGCGGCGTCGCCGTAGCTGCGGCCGAGGCCGCGCGCGATCACGCCGCGCGGACCGGGTGAGCCGAGGAGACCGTCGAGCGTGGCGCGCTCCGTGAGGTCGGCGAGGTCGGTCACCGTGGCCGCCGACGGGGCGGTCCGGCCCCAGCCGTGCAGCAGGCGGGTCGCGGGCGCGTCAGGCATAGACGCCGATGGCGAACGTGATCGCCCAGAGGAGACCGAGCACCTGGATCACCCGGTCGGCGAACAGCACCTCTTCGGGGGCCCCGGCCTGGCCCTGCTCGACGATGTGCGCGTAGCGCAGGATCGCGAGCACGAACGGCACGATCGAGATCTCGAACCACACCTGCGTTCCGGTCGCCGCCTTGTTCTCGAACGCCCAGAGGCAGTAGGCGGTGATCGTGACGCCGGCGGCCACCGCCCGCACGAAGCTGAGGAACGACCGGGAGTAGGCGGTCAAGGTGGCCCGGTGGGCACCGCTGGCGTCGCCGAGCTCGATCTGCTCCGAATAGCGCTTGCCCGTCACCATGAACAGCGACGCGCCGCCCGCCACGATCAGGAACCAGTCGGAGAGCACGACGTCGGTGGCGACCCCTCCGGCGATGGCGCGGATGACGAACCCGGCGGCGACCATCCCGAGGTCGACGACCGGCTCGTGCTTGAGCCAGGCGCTGTAGGTGAGGGTGACGGCGACGTAGAGCGCCACCATCCCGGCCAGGCGACCGTGCTGCACCGGGACGGCCACGGCGATCCCGGCCAGCACCAGCACGACGGCCACGACCTTGGCGAGCCGCTCGCTGATGTGCCCGGCGGCGACGGGCCGGAACTGCTTGGTGGGGTGCGTGCGGTCGGCGACGGCGTCGAGGGCGTCGTTGAAGAAGTAGGTGCCGCTGGCGGCGAGGCAGAACGCCACGAACGCGACCGACGCCTGCAGCAGGTGGCGCGGCTCGTCGAGCACGCCGGCCGCCGCCGGGGCGGCGAACACCAGCACGTTCTTGGCCCACTGCTTGGGCCGGGCGGTCCGCACCAGCGCCCGCCAGGTGGCCGGGACCGGCCGGTCGGGGGCGACGGGCCCGCCGGCCGGAGAAGGGGGTTCGGGCTCGGCCATGACGGGGTGCAGGCTACCGTCGGGGGCCGAGGGGGGTCATGCGTCGCATCTTCGTGATCGGGGGCCTGGTCCTGGTGCTCCTCGGCGCGGTCGACTTCTTCGTGCAGCGCTGGGACTTCACCGTCGACCAGCCGCCCGTCGACTTCGAGCTCAACTGGGTGGCCGCCAACCGGCTCGTCCACCGGGAGCCGGTCTACGACCGGGCGGCGTCGCGCGCCGACGGCTTCCGGCTGATCGGGCCCGACATCATCCCCGACTTCTCCCACGACGCCACCTACGCCAGCTTCATCGGCACCCCGGCGACGGCGCTGTTCTACGTCCCGTTCACCCCCTTCGACCACGACACGGCGGCCGCGCTGTACCGCTGGACCCAGGCCCTGCTGATGGTCGTGGCGATCGCGATCACCGGGTTCGCGGTGCCGAAGCGGTCGCGCCTGCCGGTGTGGCTGGCGGGGCTCGCCGCCTTCTTCTGGTTCTACCCCGTGCAGGAGTCGCTCGGGCTGGGGCAGGTCGACGGGTTCATCATGGTGTCGTTGGCGATCGCCTACTGGGCGACGGTGCGCGACCGCTGGCGGGTGGTCGGTGCCGCCCTGGGCGTGGCGACCCTGCTCAAGATCAGCCCCGGTCTGCTCGTCGTCTACCTCGTGGTGCGCGGGCGCCGGAAGGTCGTGCTGCCGGCGGTGATCAGCGCGGCGGTGCTGCTCGCAACGGCGGTCGCGGTCGGCCGTCCGGGTGACGTCGTGACCTGGACCACCGACGTGCTGCCGAAGCTGTCGAGGGGTGGCCTGCTGATCAACAACCAGTCGTTCCCGGCGTGGATGGCCCGGCTGTGGGGTCACGACCTCGACTGGCTCGACCTCAACGCCGGACTCGGGATCTGGCGACCGCTGGCGCCGATCATCGCGATCGGTGGCATCGCGCTGCTGTGGTGGCTGCGACGGGGACGCCCGCTCGACGTGCTCGAGCCCGCGACGCTCGTCTTCTTCGCGCTGCTGGCCGGCCCGATCAGCTGGGACCACTACCCGACGTGGATCATCCTCACGCTCATGCTCATGGCCGATCCCGACCGTTGGGAGGGCCGCCGCCGGGCCGAGGTCGCGGTGCTCGGCGTGGTCGTGGCCGGATCGACCGTCCTCATGCACAAGTTGACGCTGTACGCACGTCCCGACGTGGTCGCGTCCGACTGGACGCGCCGGGTCGAGTCGGGCAGCAAGACCGTCGCGCTCGGGGGCTACCTCCTGGTGGCGCTGTGGCTGCTGTGGCGGCCGTCGGTGGGGTCCGGGGCCCCCGACCCGGCCCGTACACTCGGCGCCGATGGCGGAGCGGAAGGTCTACACACGCACGGGTGACGACGGCACGACCGGCCTGCTCTACGGCGGGCGGGTCGCCAAGGACGGCCCCGGACCGCGTGCCTACGGCGCCACCGACGAGGTGGTGTCGTCGCTCGGCGTCGCCCGGGCCGAGACCGAGCGCGACGGTGAGCTCGACGTGCTCCTCGTGCGCCTCCAGCGTGAGCTGTTCGTGGTCGGGGCCGAGCTCGCGACCGAGCCCGAGCACCGTGACCGGCTCACCGACGGCGTCACCCGCGTCACCGCCGCCATGGTCGACGACCTCGAGCCGGTGATCGACGACGTCTCGGCCCGGTTCGACCCGCCCCAGGAGTTCGTCCTGCCCGGCGAGACCCGCCTGGCCGCCGCCCTCGACGTCGCCCGCACCGTGATCCGCCGGGCCGAACGCGACGTCGTCGCCGCCGTCAACGAGGGCTGGCTCGAGGAGGAGAGCTTCGTCGTGCCCTACCTCAACCGCCTCGCCGACCTCGTCTACACCCTCGCCCGCTGGCAGGAAGGCCGCTACCGGCCCGCCCGCCGCGACTGACCCGTTCCACCCACGCCCATCCCGGAGGATCCCGTGGCCGTCACCATCACCACGTCCGCCCAGCACCACGAGGCCGCCCGCGTCGACCTGCTGGTGGTTCCCGCCGGACCCGACGGTCCGATCGGCGAGGCCAAGGCCCTGCGGCGCGAGCTCCAGGGTGACCTCGAGGGCGTCGCCCGGGCGAGCGGCTTCCAGGGTCGGCCCGGGCAGACCGTGGTGATCCCGGCGAGCGGTCGGATCGCCGCCAAGGCCGTCCTGCTGGTGGGCGTCGGAGACCCGGCGGCCCTCACGCTCGACGGGCTGCGCCGGGCCGGGGCCACGCTCGCCAAGGCGTCGGCGAAGGTGAAGAAGGTCGCCACCACGCTGCTCGACGCGACGCCCAAGGGTGTGTCCGCCGAGGCGGCGGGACAGGCGTTGGCCGAGGGAATCCTGCTCGGCGCCTACCAGTTCCTCGACTTCAAGTCGAAGGGCACTCCCAACGCGCTCGAGCGGGTCGCCGTCCTCGGTGCGGGTGCCGACGCCAAGCGGGGCGTCACCCGCGGGTCCGCCGTCGCCGGTGCGGTGGCCTGGGCGCGCGACCTGATCAACGTGCCCGCCGACTCGAAGTCCCCCGAGGAGTTCGTCGCCGCAGCCCGCCGCCTGCTGACCGGGACCGGCGTGACGGTCCGGGTCTGGGACGAGCGCAAGCTCGCCGACGAGCGGATGGGCGGGCTCATCGGGGTCGGACAGGGCTCGGCCCGTCCGCCGCGCTTCATGAAGATCACCTACAGCCCCGTCGGGCGCGCCCGCGGCCACGTGGCGTTCGTGGGCAAGGGAGTCGTGTTCGACTCGGGCGGTCTGTCGCTCAAGCCCGCCGGCGGCATGGAGACGATGAAGACCGACATGTCGGGAGCCGCTGCGGTGGTCGCCGCCATGTCGGTGCTGAAGCGCCTCGGGGTCGAGACCCGGGTGACGGCGTACGTGCCGCTGGTCGAGAACATGCCCGGGGGGCGGGCCATCCGTCCGGGTGACGTGCTCTCGATGCGCAGCGGCACCACGGTCGAGGTGCTCAACACCGATGCCGAGGGGCGGCTCATCCTCGCCGACGCCCTGGCGCTCGCGGTCGAGGACGGCGTCGACGCGATCGTCGACCTCGCCACGCTCACCGGTGCGTGTGTGGTCGCCCTCGGCGAGAAGGTCGCCGGGCTGATGGGTAACGACGACGGCTGGTCCGGACAGGTCCGGGCGGCCGCCGACCGGGCCGGGGAGCCGGTCTGGCCGCTCCCGTTGCCCGCCGAGTACCGCAAGTTCCTCGACAGCGAGACCGCCGACCTGCGCAACATCGCCACCGTCAACTTCGGTGGGGCGCTCACGGCGGGCATCTTCCTCGAGCAGTTCGTCGGTGACCGCCCCTGGGTCCACCTCGACATCGCCGGACCGTCGCGGGCGTCGGGTGACGACGGATACCTGCTCAAGGGGGGAACGGGATTCGGGGTCCGGACGTTGATCGAGGTGGCGGAGGACTTCTCCGCCCCGGCGGCGAAGGCCGCGCCGGCCCGCCGCCGTCCGGCCCCGCGGAAGGGAGCCCGTCGATGACCCCGAACCCGATCCGTCGCCGTCTGGCCGCCCTGGCGCTCGCCGGGGCCGCCCTGGCCGCGCCCGCCCTCGCCGCGACGCCGGCCGGCGCCGCCGACGCCCCGCTGTCGGGCAAGGTCCCGGTCGAGGTCGGTGACAACTACTTCAAGCCGATCGACGTCACCGTCACCGCCGGCTCCAAGGTCACCTGGACCAACAAGGGCAAGATCCTGCACAGCGTCAAGGCCGACAAGGGCAAGCCCTTCGCGCCCAAGACCCTGGCGGTCAAGAAGAAGTACACCGTGACGTTCAAGAAGCCGGGCACCTACGGCTACTACTGCACCTTCCACGGTGCGCCCGGCTCGGGCCAGCACGGCACGATCACCGTGGTCGCCGCCACCCCCACCACGACCACCACCTCCACCCCCTAGCGCTTCGCTGGAGAGTTGGTCGACCACGTCGACCTCGTTGTTTGGACGTTTCGGGGGCCTATGGCCCCACGAAACGTCCAAACAACGAAGCCGGTCGGCCGACCGGGGTCAGTGGCCGGTGACGGTGCCGTCGGCGAGCACGGCGTGCGGGATGCAGTGCTCGTCGTACTCGGCGATGACGATCTCGGCGACGTCGGGGCCACACGTCGGGCAGGCCGGGTCGCGGCGCACCTTGAACGTGCGGAACGACTGCTCGAGCGCGTCGTACGCCAGCAGGCGGCCCACGAGCGGGTCGCCGAGGTCGAGCAGCAGCTTGATCGTCTCGAGCGCCTGGATCGACCCGACGATGCCCGGCAGCACCCCGAGCACGCCGGCCTCGGCGCACGAGGGCGCCAGCTCGGGCGGCGGGGGCTCGGGGAGCATGCAGCGGTAGCACGGACCCACGTACGGGTCGAACACCGTCACCTGGCCCTCGAAGCGGAAGATCGACCCGTGCACGACCGGGATCCGCTTGATCAGCGAGGCGTCGTTGAGCAGGTACCGGGTCGGGAAGTTGTCGGTGCCGTCGACGATGACGTCGTAGCCGTCGATGATGTCCAGCACGTTGTCGGCGCCGAAGCGGACGTCGTAGGTGACGACGTCGACGTCGGGGT
>JAFMJM010000080.1 GCA_017853455.1 Acidimicrobiia bacterium
GTCGGTGGTGTCGGTGGTGTCGGTGGTGTCGTCCGGAGGGTCGAGCGCGGCGAACGGGTCGGGTCGTGCGGGTCGTTCGGGTCGGGCGGGCGGTTCACCGGTGGGGGCGGGCGGGCCCTCCGTGGTGTCGTCGGTGGGGTCGAGCGCCGCGAGGGGGTCGAGGCGGGCCGCCACGGTCCGTCGCGGCGGAGTCGGGGTGCCGGTGGTGCTCCCGAGCAGGTCCTGGAGTCGATCCGAGGCGGCATGCGCCCGGTCGGCGCCTTCGGTTCCGCGGGCCTCGCCGTCGTCCCCGAACAGGGCGTCGAGGCGCGACGCGGTGCTGGTGGACCGCATCCGACGCTTGGTGCCGAGCACCGCCCGGAAACGGCCCTCGTCGTCGACGCGGACCGACCCCTGGTCGACCAGCCGCTCGGTGATCGGGGTGAGCACTTCGGGCTCGAGCCCCAGCCGATCGGCGAGCGTCGCGAGGTCCCCGGGCTGGCGGGTCACCGCCCGCATCACGGCGATCTCGTTCTCCTCGGGCGCCCGGTGCCACCACGGCTCGGCGCCCATCGGGTGCTGGGTGAGGGGCAGGGTGGCGTCGACGCGCACCAGGATGCCGTCGGGCAGGACCCCCTCGGTCGTGACCCGGAACCAGTGGCGGCGGGGCATGCCGCCGACCTCGGCCACGAGCGCCCGGGCGTCCCAGACGGCGTCGTCGACGTCGGCCGTGGCGACCTTCTCACCCCGGCGGGCCCGGGCCACCAGGGCCCGCCGACCGTTCCGTTCGACCACCGTGACCACGATGCGGGTGGCGGTGGCGGGCTCGTCGGCCTCGATCGACACGCCAGGCCGGAGGAGGGCGACGAAGCGCTCGTGGTCGGGGAGCAGCTCGGCGACCACGTCGGTGAGGGCGAAGGCCGAGTTGGCGGCACCACCTCCGATGGCGAGGATCACGAACAGGGTGGCCAGCACCGTGAACGGCCCACCGACGGTGCGGGCGATGACCGTGACGCCGGTCGACTCGTTGCGCTCCAGCGCGTTCCCCGGGATCGAGCCCAGGACCACGAGCACCCAGGCGATGTTGATGACCGTCGCCATGAACATCGCACTCACGGCGCCGCGGAGCAGGGACCGACCCGTGGGTTCGACGGCCAGCACCTCGGGAGCGATGGCGAAGATGGCCGTGTGGCCGAAGTACGCCCACAGCACCGCGCCGAACACCAGCCGCAGGGCGCTGCGCCACTCGCTCCACCCGTGGAGCTGGCGGGTCACGGTGCCCGGGTCGACGAGGTGCGGCTCGACGTGCAGGGCCACGAGCAGGATGAGCACCACGAGCAGCGCCAGGTTGACGACGGCGATCACCGTCGCCGACGCCACGAACACCTTGCGGGCCTGGAGCAGGATGAGGAGGGCGATCACGACGCCGATTCCCACCGACCAGATCGCCGGCGCACCTCCGAACACGGCGGCCAACGTGCCGGCGAGGCCGAGGAAGTACACCACGAGGTGTCCGAGCCAGTTGACGATCGACATCGCGGTGGTGGAGCGCGTCGAGGTGGGGCCGAGGTGCTCGGAGGTCATGGTCACGAGGCGTCCCCGGCCGGCGGCGACCGACGCCGAACGGGTGACCGCCAGGGTGAGCACGCCCATCGTGAACATGCTGAGCACACCCATCCCGGCCACGACCACGGCGGCGAGGATCGGCCCGAACTGGGCCAACGCGATCGGGAGCGCCAGGACACCGCCGCCCACGATGGCGACGAGCATCACGGCGAAGGTCGCCAGACCGGGAGAGCGCTGGATCACGGTGGTCGCGTGTGACGGGTGACGGGACGGGCGTCGGGCGTCGGGCGGACGTCAGACGGGGCGGCGCTCGGTGAGTGACCGGGCGTTGTCGCGTAGGATCAGCTGCTGGTCGGCGTCGGAGAGCTCCTTGAGCTCCTTGACGTAGTCCAGCGGCTGGGGCATCCCCTCGATGTGGGGCCAGTCAGACCCGAAGATCACCCGGTCGGCGCCCATGAGGTCGACGACCTCGTACACGTCGTCCTCCCAGAACGGGTTCATCCAGACGTGGTTGCGGAAGGTCTCCACCGGGTCCTCCCGAAACAGCCCCGGCATCTTCTTGGCCGTCGAGCGGAGCTTGCGGAAGAGGTCCGGCAGGAACTCGGATCCGTTCTCGACCGACGCGACCCGCAGGTTGGGGAACCGGCCGAACAGGTCGTCGAGCACGAGGGTGATGAGGAAGTCGTACGCGGCACGCTCGATGGCGAAGATGCGCACGCTCGGGCGACCGCCGCCGCCGAACGTGGCGCTGAAGCGCTCGTCGCGGACGTAGCCCTGCGACGAGTAGCCGCTGTCGCCGGCGTGGACGACGACGGTGACCCCGGCCTCGTTGACGCGGGCCCAGAACGGGTCGAACATCGGGTCCGTGGGCGACACCGGCCCGCCCGCGGTGGTCGGGGCGGCGGGGCGCATCACGATCACCCGGGCGTCACGGTCGAGCGCCCACTCGAGCTCACTGACGGCCCAGTCGACGTCGCACAGCGACAGGTAGGGCGCGGTGAAGATGCGGTCGCGGTAGTTGCAGCCCCAGTCGTCCTCGATCCAGCGGTTGAAGGCGGTGAAGGTCCGGGTGACGGCCCACGGGTCGTCCTTCAGCGCCTCCTCGTAGAGCACGCCGAGCGTCGGGAACAGCCACACCTTCTCGAGACCCTGGGCGTCCATGACGGTGAGCCGGACGTCGCGGTCGCGGTACTCGGGGCGGATCGGCTCGCGCTGGCGGAGGAACTCGAGCGGGCTCTTGCCGTCGGGGTTGCCGCGGAAGAAGTCGTGCATCGCGCCGGCCGGTGAGATCGGGTCGAACGTCGGGTTCACGACCGCCCGGTTCACCCGGCCGCCCACCACGTGGTAGCGGCGGCCGTCGATCTCACACCACTGCACGCAGCGCGCGCCGTCGCCGGGGGCGAGGTGGCGGGTGAAGGCGTCGATGGCCTCGTAGTAGTGGTTGTCGGCGTCGAATGCCTCGTAGGCGAGCTCTTCCATGGGCCCCAGGCTAGGCCGGATCGGAGGCCGGTCGCACCGTCGGGCGGTCGGGGGTCAGCCGGCGGCCACGAAGTCGGCCACGATCCGGGCGAGCTCGGGGCCCCGGTCCTCCTGGAGGAAGTGCCCACCCCCGGTGACGGTCACGTTGGGCTGCCCGGCGCAGCCGGGGATGCGCTCCCGCAGGGCCCGGTCGGACCCGGCGGTGATCGGGTCGGAGTCGGAGAAGGCGCACAGGAACGGGCGGTCGAAGCGGGCGAGCACGTCCCAGGCCGCCCGGTTGGCGGCGGCCGCCGGGTCGTCGGGGCTGGTGGGGACCAGGGTCGGGAACTGCCGGGCGCCGGCCTTCATGGCCTCGTCGGGGAACGGCGCGTCGTAGGCGGCCACCACGTCCGGGGCGAGGTCGGTGGTGCAGCCGGAGTTCACGATCCGGCCGGCGGGGAAGACGGGGACCTCCTGGGAGAAGCGCTGCCAGGCGAGGAACGCCTCGCCGATCCGGCCGTCCCCGGTGGGCAGGAACGTGTTGGCGGCCACCACGCGGGCGAAGCGGTCGGGGTCGGCGGCGACGAGACGCAGGCCGAGCAGCCCACCCCAGTCCTGGCACACGAGCGTCAGGTCGCGCGCACCCACGGCGTCGAGCCACGCCTGGAGCCACGCGACGTGGCGCGCGTAGGTGTAGTCGCCGCGCTCGGCGGGCTTGTCGGAGCGGCCGAACCCGACGAGGTCGGGGGCGAGGCAACGCAGACCCGCGTCGGTGAGCACCGGGATCATGTGGCGGTACAGGAAGCACCACGACGGCTCACCGTGGAGGAGCAGCACGACGGGACCGTCGGTCGGGCCCTCGTCGAGGTGGTGCATCCGCAACGTCCCCCCGTCGCCGCTGTCCACCTCGGTGTAGTGGGGTGCGTACGGGAAGTCGGGGAGGGCGGCGAACCGCTCGTCGGGGGTGCGCAGGATCTCCACGTGGCTAGCCTGACCCAGGACCGCGATGACTGCCAATCCGCCTCCGCCCGATCCCGTCGACCCCGTCGATCCGCTCGACGAGTTCGAGCGCCGTGCCGCCCAGGCCGCCTCGACCGGGGCCCGCTTCTCGGTCGGACGGCTGGTCTTCCTCGCTCTGTGCGCCGTGTCGCTCTACCTCCTCGCGCCGAGCCTCGGCGAGGTGTTCTCGGCGTGGCGCCGACTCGACGACTTCAACCCGCTGGCGCTGCCGTTCGTCGCGTTGCTCGAGGTGGCGAGCTTCGCCTGCGTGTGGTGGCTCCAGGCCATCGCGCTGCGCACCGACCGCTGGTCGGTCGTGATCCTGAGTCAACTGGCCGGCAACGCCTTCAACCGGGTCACGCCGGGAGGGGGCGCCACGGGGACCGCGCTCCAGGCCCGCATGCTCGCCGACGCCGGCTTCGACCTCACGACCGCCGCCACGGCGGTGACCGTGCAGTCGTTGCTCGTCACGGCGGCGCTGGTCGCGCTGCCGGTGCTGGTCGTGCCCGGCGTGCTGACCGGCACGGTGCTGCCGGCGTCACTCGTGCAGGCGGCGTGGATCGGGATCCTGGTCTTCCTCGTCATGACCGCGCTCGGCACGGTGCTCCTCGCCACCCGGCGGCCCGTGGAGGTCCTCGGTGAGTGGGTGCAGCGGGCGGCCAACGTGTTCCGGCGGCGGCGGCCGCCGATCGTCGATCTGGGCGAGCGGCTGCTCGTCGAGCGCGACGAGGTCCGCCGCACGATGGGCACCCGGTGGGTCGAGTCGGTCGGTGCGGCGGTGGGGCGGTGGGGGTTCGAGTTCCTCGTGCTGCTCCTCGCGCTCTACGCCATCGGGGCCCGCCCCGACCCGTGGTCGGTCCTGCTGGCGTTCGTGGCGGCGTCGGTGCTCTCGATGATCCCGATCACCCCGGGGGGCCTGGGCTTCGTCGAGGCGGGCCTGACCGCGACCCTCGTGGCCGCCGGGGTGCGTGCAGAGCAGGCGTTGGCGGTCACGTTGCTGTTCCGCCTCGTGTCGTTCTGGATCCCGCTCCCGATCGGGGCGGCAGCCGGGTGGTGGTACCGGCGCCGGTACCCCCGCGCGTCCAACGCCGAGGCCTGAGCCCGTACCGGTCGACGTCACGGGTCCGGATCGTCCCGGTTCGTGCCCGACCGTCGTTGTGCCGACCGGCGGTGTGCTCTACGGTCGCCGGAGCGCCGCCGGTCGTGGCGCACCGGACCGGGGAGGAACCGTGGGCGAGCGCGAGTTGGGCGGGGTGGGCACCAAGGTGCTCTTCGAGAACGAGTACGTGCGGGTCTGGGAGATGGACCTCGCTCCCGGCGAGGCGGGGGCGATCCACCGCCACGACCACGACTACATCCTGGTGATCCTCGACGGCGACCGCATCGCGGCGGTGCCCGAGCCCGACACCGGCGGTGAGGTCACCGAGTACTTCGAGGCCGACGTGGTGATCCCGTCGATCGTCGAGATGAAGAAGGGTGGCGTCGAGACGGCGAAGAACGTCGGCGAGAAGCGCTACTACGAGCTGCTCATCGAGCTGCTCAAGTAGTGGCTGCCGACGCCGACGGGCCCCGGGCCCTCGAGGGCCTGCGCGTGCTCGACCTCGCGATCCTGTTCTCGGCGCCCCAGATCGCCACGATGCTCGGAGACCTCGGTGCCGACGTCGTGAAGCTCGAGCCGCCCGACCGCGACGGCCGGGCCGGGGGCGACCCGATGCGGGGCATGGGATTCCTGCGGGACGGGAAGTCCCTCAACTGGGCCACCGTGTCGCGCAACAAGCGCACGGTCACGTGCGATCCGGCGACACCGGCCGGCCGGGCGCTCCTGCACGACCTGGTCCGGGCGGCCGACGTCGTGGTCGAGAACCTGCCCGCCCGCACGCTCGAGCAGTGGGGGGCCACACCCGACGAGCTGTTGGCGGTCAACCCGGACGCGGTGGTCGTGACCGTGTCGTGCTACGGGACGACCGGCCCCTACGCCGGCCGCGACGGCAACGGGTCGCTCGCGGAGGCGTTCGGCGGTCTGACGAACCTCACCGGCGAGGCCGACGGACCACCGATGCTGCCGTCGGTGCCCCTCGGCGACGTCCTCACCGCCATCGCGGGCGTCGTGGCGACCCTCGCCGCCTGCTACCACCGTGACGCGCGCGGCGGTCGGGGCCAGAAGGTCGACGTCAGCATGTACGAGCCGGTGCTGCAGCTGTTGACCAGCTCGGCGATCGGTTACGTCGAGGGCACGCCGCCGCCGGGCCGGACCGGGAGCCGCGTCCCCAACGGCGTGCCCCGCAACGTGTACCGCACCCGCGACGGTGCGTGGCTGGTCGTCTCGGGGACCACCGACCACCAGGTCGGCCGACTCCTGCCGTTGCTCGGGCTCGACGCCGACGCCGACCGGGCGAAGTTCGCGAAGGCCGCCGTGCGGGCGCAGCACGCCGACGAGCTCGACGGCCTGGTGGCGACCTGGATCGGGGCCCACGACCGGGCAGACGTGGTCGAGACCCTCCTCGGGGCCCGCATCCCCGTCGCGCCGGTCAACTCGCTGGCCGACCTGGTGGCCGACCCGCACGTGGTGGCCCGGGGCGACTTCGTCGAGGTGCCCGACCCCGACCTTGGACCGGTACGCATGCTCGCCCCGCTCCCGCGCCTGTCGGCCACACCGGCGGCGATCCGTTGGGCGGGACCGGCGCTCGGCGCGCACAATGACGACGTGTACCGCGACTGGCTCGGCCTCGACGCCGACGACCTCCGGAACCTCCGTGACGAGGGAGCGATCTGACGTGACCGGCACCGAGGCGGCGACCGCCGCTCCGCTCACCGTCCCGCAGCTGCTCGACGGATTCGCCACCCTCGGCGACCACCCGCTGTTCGTCACCCCGACCGGTCGGTTGACCTTCGCGGCAGCCGACGACCGCTCCGCGCTCCTGGCCCGACGGTTGCTGGCGGCCGGCGTCGGCAAGAACACCCGGGTGGCGATCCTGCTCGGCAACTCCCCCGACTGGGTGGTGACGTTCCTCGCACTGGCGCGCATCGGGGCCCACGCGGTGCTGTGCAACCCGTTCGCCAAGGGTCCGGAGCTCGCGCACGTGCTCCGCCACGCCGACGTCGCCGCGGTCGTCACCGGCGCCGAGGCCGGCGACGGTGTGCAGGGGCTGCTCGAGGCCGCGGTCCCGGCCCTGGTCGGTCACGGCACCGGAGCCGCGCTGCGGACCCCGACCCACCCCTACCTCCGGACCGTCTGGTGGATCGGCGTCGACCGGCCCGGCTGGGCCGACGACCCCGACGGGCTCGACCCGGTCGCCGCCGACCTGCTGCACGCGGTCGAGGGTGAAGTCGCCGCAGCGGACGCCGTCGCCACCGCCTACACCTCCGGGACCACCGCCGAGCCCAAGGCGGTCGTGCACTGCCAGGGTGCGTTCCTGCGCCAGGCCCGCAAGCTCGCCGTCCGCCGGGGCTTCACCGCGACCGACGTCGTGTACACGCCGATGCCGTTGTTCTGGATCGGTGGGGTGTGCATCGCCCTGCTGTCGTGCGCGGCAACGGGCATCCCCATGGTCACCGACGCCCGCTTCGACGCCGGGCGGGCGCTCGACCTCATGGAGTCCGAGGGGGTGACCGCCGTCTACTGCTTCCCGCAGGCCGCCGAGAGCATGGCCGCCCACCCCTCGTTCGCCGACCGCGACCTGCACCGGCTCCGCATCGGCCCGGCCCTCATCCGCGGCCCCGAGTTCGCCGGGGTGGCCGTCGACATGCGCGAGCAGAGCCTCGGCATGACCGAGACGTGCGGTCCGCACACGATGGCCTTCGACGCCGACGCCCGGCTGCCCGAGCACCTGCGGGGGTCGTTCGCGTTCCCGATGGACGGCATGGAGCACCGGATCGTCGACCGCGACTCCGGCGCCGTGCTCACCGGGGAGGGTGAGATCGGGGAGCTGTGGATCCGGGGCGACTGCCTGATGCTGGGGTTCCACAAGCGCGAGCGGTCGGAGACCTTCGAGCCCGACGGCTGGTACCGCACCGGTGACCTCTGCTCGTTCCGCGAGGGACGGCTGTTCTTCCACGGTCGCGGTGGCGACATGATCAAGACCGCCGGGTTCAACGTGGCGCCGGCCGAGGTCGAGCGGGTCATCGGCGCGCTCGACGACGTCATCTACGTGACGGTGCTCGGGCTGCCCGATCCGGTGCGCGACCAGGTGATCGGCACCGTGGTCGCCGTGCGGCCCGGCTCGACCCTCGACGCCGACGCCCTGCGGGCCGTGTGCGGTGACCACCTCAGCTCGTACAAGGTGCCGTCGGTGTGGTGCGTGGTCGACGAGGCCGGCTACCCGATGGGGGACACCGGCAAGGTCGACCGCACACGGGCGCTGGCGCTGCTCGAGGCCGCCCGGACCTGACGCGTCAGCCGAGCACCATGGCGGTGCGTTCCGCCTGGGTGAAGCGCGCGTCGGGGAAGTGGTCCCAGCGCGGGTCGTCGCCCTCGGGACGGTCGCCGAGGACCGTGACCCGCTCGATCCGTCGTCGGCCGACGTAGTCGTCGACGGCGTAGTGCTGGGTGACGCGGTTGTCCCAGATGCCGACGGTGCCCTCCGACCAGCGGTACCGGCACGTGAACTGGGGCTGGACCGCGTGCTCGTGGAGGTACGCGAGGAACGCCCGGCTCTCGGCCGGTCGGAGTTGGGGGATCCGCCGGGTGAAGGTGCGGTTGACGTAGAGCGCTCGACGTCCGGTCTCGGGGTGGACGCGCACGACCGGATGCTCGGCGGTGACGCCGGGCTGTCCGAATCCGGCGGCGGAGTGGATGGCGGTCAGGCCGTCGCAGAGCTCGCGGATCGGCGGGGAGAGCTCGTCGTAGGCGCGCTGCATGTTGGCCCACATGGTGTCGCCACCGACCGGAGGGCAGACCTTCATGTGGAGGATCGAGCAGATCGGCGGGTCGGGCCGGAAGGTGACGTCGGTGTGCCAGACGTCGGCCTTGCCGCCGGCTTCGCTGTCGAGGACGACGATCCCGGGGTGGTCGTCGTCGACCTTCTCGAGGAACGGGTGGATCTCGACCTCGCCCCACCGGGCGCCGAAGTCGGCGTGCTCGTCGTGGGTCAGGTGCTGGTCGGGGAAGAACAGCACGAGGTGCTCGGCGAGGGCGGTCCGCACGGCCGCGAAGCCGTCGTCGTCGAGCTCGCCGAGCCGGACGCCGTGCACCTCGGCGCCGAGGGCCCCGGTCACGGGGCGGAGGTCGAGGGCCACTACGCGGCGTGGGTGGTGCGCGGGGCGCGCGGCAGCTCGCCGGTGGACTCGAGCGCGGCGAGTTGGTCGGCGTACCAGCCGTGACCGGGTGTGCCGGTGACGGCGGCCTCGGCCTCGGCGGCCGCGACCAGCGCCGGCAGCAACTGCGCGAGCGCGTAGGTGTCGTCCTCCTCGAAGAGGACCCGCACCGTGCCGATCCACTCGCTGTGGTGGCGGCCCATGTGGTAGCCGGGCGCGTCGACGTGACCGGTCGGGCGCAACTGGCACCAGTCGCAGGTGTCCCCGAAACCGATGACGATGCTGCA
>JAFMJM010000081.1 GCA_017853455.1 Acidimicrobiia bacterium
TCGGCGCCGGCTTCTTCTCCGCCGCCGCCTTCTTGGCCGGCGCCGCCTTGGCCGGAGCCGCCTTCTTCGCGGGCGCAGCCTTCGCCGGAGCCGCCTTCTTCGCGGGCGCAGCCTTGGCCGGTGCCGCCTTCGCGGCCGGCGCGGCCTTGGCCGGTGCCGCCTTCGCGGCCGGGGCAGCCTTCGCCGCCGGCGCCTTCGCCGCCTTCTTGGCCGCCGCCTTCTTGGCCGGCGCCTTCTTCGGCGGCGGCGGGACGTCGCGGCCGGCCAGCACGTCGTCGAGGCGCGACTCGGCGGTCTCCTCGTCGACGTTGAGGGCGAAGGTCAGCTCCGAGACCAGGATCTGGCGCGCGCGGGCGAGCATCCGCTTCTCGCCGGCCGACAGGCCCTTGTCGGCCTCACGGATCGAGAGGTTCCGGACGACCTCGGCCACCTGGTAGATGTCGCCGCTCTTGAGCTTCTCGACGTGGTTCTTGAACCGGCGCGACCAGTTGGTCGGCATCCGGGCTTCCTTCTTGCGCAGGACGGCGAAGACCTCTTCGACCTCTTCGTCGTTGATGACCTCACGGAGGCCGATCTCGTCGGCCTTGTCGACCGGGATCGAGACCTTCAGGTCGCCGTAGGTGATGCGCAGGACGAAGTAGTCGGTCTTGACGCCGTCGAAGACCTTCTTCTCCTTGCCCTCGATGATGGCGGCACCGTGGTGCGGGTAGACGACCTTGTCGCCGACGGCGAAGGACATGACGCTCCTGGGGGGCGTAGCGGCGCCCGTGGGACACGGGAGCGACGGAGGGATAAGTTTAGCCCGTGCCCGCCCGCCGCCTCCTGGACGCCGTCCGCCTGTTCGACGCCCTCCCCGACGACGTCCGCCAGCGCCTGTCCGACCAGATGGAGATCCGCCGGTACGCCCGGGGCGAGCACCTGTTCCACCAGGGCGACCCGGCCACCGAGATGTTCGTGGTCCTCGACGGGCGGATCGCGATCGCCAACCAGTCGGGTGACGGCCGCGAGTCGGTCATCGTCATCCTCGAGCACGGCGGCCTCTTCGGCGAGCTGGCCCTGTTCGACGACGCTCCCCGCTCGGCCGACGGACGGGCGGTGGCCGACACCGAGGTGGCGTGTCTCCCCTACGAGTCGGTGCGGGCGGTGCTGCGCGAGAAGCCCGACCTGCTCTGGATCATGGTCCGCCTCCTGGCCGAGCGCCTCCGCGCCACCGACGAGGCCCTCGCCGACGCGATCTTCCTCGACGTTCCCGCACGGACGGCGAAGCGTCTGCTCGAGCTCGCCGGCGACGACGACGAGTTCACCCTGCCGCTCACCCAGGAGGAGCTCGCCTCGATGATCGGGGCGTCGCGCGAGCGGGTCAACAAGGCCCTCGCCCTGTTCACCAAGCTCGGCTGGCTCGAGGTCGAGGGCCGGGGGCAGTACCGGATCGTCGACCGCGCCGCCCTCGAGGACCGCGCCATGCTCTGAGCCCCGGTCCGGGGTCGGTCAGTCTCGTGTGATGAAGTCGAGCGCCCGGGTCCAGGCGTCGGCCGCGTCGTCGGCGCGGTGCGCGGGACGCTCCGGAGCGTGCACGAATCCGTGGTCGGCCCCGGGGTAGACCACGATCTCGCAGTCGGGGCGATCGGCCCAGGCCGCCCGCAGGGCCGTGATGTCGTCGGGCGGGGTGAACGGGTCGACCGCGCCCAGCACCGCGAGGGTCGGGCAGACCCCGGCGGCGGTGTCGAGCGGCTCGGCGAGGCGCGGGCCCCGCCAGTCGGACGGCACGCGCAACATGCCGTAGAAGGCCACGGCCCGGTCGAAGCGCCCGGACGCGGCCGCCTTCAGGGCGTACATCCCACCCATGCAGAAGCCGACGACCGCCACCCGACCGACGTCGTCGTGGACGACGAGGTGGTCGGCCGCCGCCCCGAGGTCGCCGATCTGGAGAGCGTCGTCGAGGTTGGGCACCCAGGTCATGCGCACCGCCGGATCGGTGGTGTCGCGGATCTCCTGCGGCGCCCGGGCGAAGGGCTCGGGGCAGCACACGGCGAACCCGTTGGTGGCCAGGCGTCGACCGAGGTCGTCGAAGAGCGGGCGCACGCCCATGATGTCGGGGTGGAGCGCGATGCCCGCCCGAGGCATGCCCTCGGGTCGGGCGTGGATCGCCTCCACCGGGGTGTCGTCGGGTCCGCGGAGCGTGATTCGCTCCATGACCACGGACTCGGTGCCTTCACGCAGCTCGGCCATCAGGTGTACCGGTCCAGGATGCTGGTCTCGGCGAGGCGGGACAGCCCCTCCTTGATCGCCCGGGCCCGGACGTCACCGACCCCCTCGACCTCGGTGAGGTCGGCGAGGTTCGCCCGCATGATCCGCTGGAGCGTGGAGAACCGCGCCACCACGTGGTCGGAGACCTGGTCGGGCAGCCGCGGGATCTTGTGGAGCAACCGGAACCCGCGCGGCTGCACCGAGGCGTCGAGCTCGGTGCCCGGCGGGAGACCCAGGGCCGTGGCGATCCGGTCGAGGGTCAGCAGCCCGTCGTCGTCGAGGGTCGCGAGTCGGGCGAGCACGTCGGCGGCGGTGGTGCCGTCGACGGCGTAGTCCTTGGCCACCTGGCGGCGGTCGTCGACCACGCCCACCATGAGCTCCTCGAGCTGGAGGAGCACCAGACGGCCGTCGGTGCCGAGCTCGACCACGTACCCGGCGATCTCCTCCGCGATCCGGCAGACCATCTCGGCCCGCTGCAGGACGGTGGCGGCGTCGCGGACGGTCACCAGGTCCTCGACCTCGAGGGCCGACAGCCCGGTGCTGATGTCGTCGAGCCGGGTCCGGTAGCGGGCGAGGATCTGGAGGGCCTGATCGGCCCGGGCCAGGACCCGCGGGGTGGGCTCGAGCATCCGCTTCTGGTCGTCGACGTGGACCGCCACCTCGGAGCGGTCCTCGGAGATCGTGATCACCGGCACGTGGATCTGCCGGGCGACCCGCTCGGCGGTGCGGTGCCGGGTGCCGGTCTCGGAGGTCGGGATGCCCGGGTCGGGGACCAGGTGGACGTTGGCCCGCACGATGCGGGTGCAGTCGTCGGAGAGGATGATGGCGCCGTCCATCTTGGCCAGCTCCGACAGACGCGGTGGGGTGAACTCGGCGTCGAGGAGGAACCCGCCGGAGCACACCGAGAGCACCTCGGGCCCCGAGCCGACCACGATCAGGGCTCCCATGCGGGCCGACATGATGCGCTCGATCCCGGCCCGCAGGGGCGTCCCGGGGGCGGCCCGGCGGAGGGCGGCGAGCATCTCGTCGGAGCGGACGGTCGTGGCCATCGTGGGTTCCGTCGTCGGCGGCCGGCGGCCGGGCGGGTGGTCGGACCACGTTACCCGAGGGCCTCCGGGAGCGGTCAGGAGAATGCGGCGGCGAGCGCTCCGTGCACATCGGCCACACCGACCACCTCGAGCCCCGACCCGGACGGCAACGACGGTGGGCCGACCACACGGGTGAACCCGAGGCGGGCCGCCTCCGCGAGTCGGAGCGCCGCATGGGCGACGCCGCGCACCTCACCGCCGAGCCCGACCTCACCGACGAGCAGCGTGCGGGCCGCCACCACCCGTTCCTGGGCGACCCCGGCGACCGCCGCGAGCACCGCGAGGTCGACACCCGGGTCGGCGACCCGGATGCCCCCGGCGATGCTGGCGTAGACGTCGGCCCGACGGGTGTCGACCCCGGCGTGACGCTCCAGCACCGCGAGGAGCAGGGCCAGCCGGTTCGGGTCGAGGCCGGTGGCGACGCGACGACCGCCGTCGTCACGGGTGGCGACGAGCGCCTGCACCTCGACCAGCATCGGCCGCGCGCCCTCCACCGTGGCCGCGACCACCGAACCACTCGCGCCCTCACGACGGTCGGCGAGGAACATCGCCGAGGCGTCGGGCACCGCGGCCAGGCCGTCGTCGGTCATGTCGAAGATGCCGACCTCGCGGGTCGAGCCGAACCGGTGCTTGTGCGCACGCAGGAACCGCAGACCGTGCGAACGGTCACCCTCGAAGGAGCACACGGTGTCGACGACGTGCTCGAGCTGGCGCGGACCCGCCAGGGAGCCGTCCTTGGTGACGTGTCCGACGAGGATGGTGGCCATCGCGTGGTCGTGGGCCAGGCGCGTCAGACGCGACGCGCACTCACGGACCTGACCGACCGAGCCGGGGGTGCCCGGCAACTCCGGGTCGAGGAGGGTCTGGACGGAGTCGACCGCGAGCACTGCGGGCTGCACCGAGGCGACGTGCCCGACCACCTCGGGGAGGGAGGCCTCGGCGACCAGCCAGAGCTCGGGGTGGAGCACCCCCAGCCGCTCGGCGCGGTCGCGGACCTGCTCGGGCGACTCCTCGGCGCCGACCAGCAGGCACCGGTGCCCGGCCGCGGCGAGGCGCCCCAGGGCCTGCAGCAACAGGGTGGACTTGCCGATGCCGGGCTCGCCCCCGAGGAGGGTGGTGGAGCCCTGGGTGAAGCCACCGCCGAGCACCCGGTCGAGCTCGCCGATCCCCGTCGCGAGGCGTGGCGCCCCGAGGGCCGGGACGTCGGCGATGGGCCGAGGCTCCCCCGCCGGCCGGTCGACCACCGCCCGCCGACCGGCGGCCGCACCCGGGGCGACCGCCCGCACGACGACCTCCTCGAGCGAGCCCCACTCGTCACACTCGGGGCAACGCCCCAGCCACTGGGCACTCGCCGACCCACAGGCCCGGCAGCGGTAGGAGGTGCGCGTCTTCGCCATCCGGAGAGCGTGGCACACGGCTGTGACGCCTACCGTCTCGGGGTGGCCGACGGAAGCATCGTGGTGGGGTTCGACCTCGACATGACCCTGGTCGACTCCCGCCCCGGCATCGTCGACGCGCTCCACGCCCTGGCCGACGAGGTCCCGCGCACCGAGGCCGCGGTCCTGCGCGAGCCCGACCTGCTGCTGACCCTCCTGCGCAGCACCCTCGACCGGGTGCTCGCCGAGCGCTTCGGCGACGTCCGGGGCGGTGAGCTCGCCGACCGCTACCGGGTGATCTACGCCGACGTCGGGGTCCGGGGGACGTCGGTGATGCCCGGCGCCGAGGCGGCCGTCGCCCACGTGCGCGCACGCGGCGGCCGGGTGGTGGTGGTGACCGCCAAGTACGAGCCCAACGCCCGCCGCTGCCTCGACCACGTGGGCCTGACCGTCGACGCCGTCCACGGTTGGCTGCACGGGCCGGAGAAGGCCGCCGCCCTCCGGGCCGAGGGTGCCCGGGTCTACGTGGGTGACACGACCGCCGACATGGACGCCGCCCGCCACGCCGATGCGATCGGCCTCGCCGTCGCCACCGGGACCCACGATCCCGGACACCTGCTGGCGGCCGGTGCGGTCAGCGTCCTGGACTCGCTGGAGGAGTTCGCCGGGTGGTGGTCCGCGGCGGGGGCGCACCACGGCCTCCCGGACTGACCACCGGACGCGCGACCGGGGCCGGACCCCGCCCACTCCCGGTGCCGACCGACGGACTGCGCCCGCCCGGGCCACCGCCCCGTCCGGGCCCACCCCGACCCGGGCCACCGCCAGGTCGTCCCCCACCCCGCGGCGGGCCGGATCCTCCCCCACGCCTGGCGTTCCGACCGGCTCCCCGTCGGCGGCGACGGCGCGGGCCGAACCGGAGCGCCGCCGCCACGACCACCAGCACGGCGGCCGCCGCCAGGAGGCCGATCCGCACGAGATCACGGTCGGTGGCCGCCACGTCGAGCCGACCCGTCGCGCCCGGGGCGACCGTCACCGACCGCCGGGTCCCGCCCGGCAACTCGACGACGAGGGTCACCGTCAGCGAGGAGCGCAGGGCGTCGAGCAGCTGCGCGTCGATGCTGCCGACGTCGACGCCCTCTGCACCGATCCGGTCGACCAGGGCCGGGTCCTGGGAGATCCCGGTCGTGGCGCCGCCGAGGTCGACGGCGATGCCGACCCGGTCGGTGACCCCGAAGAACGACGACGACCGCCGGACCGACGCCTCGCGCAGCGGACCCGACGGACCGCTGATCTCGTCGAGGATCCCCGCCACCTGGTCGACGTCGGAGAACGGCTTCGCCACGGTCACCGCGGCGGCGCCGTCGGGCCGCCGGTCCCAGGGGGAGACCGTCCAGCCCGCGGCCGCGAGATCCGTGAGGCGGATCCGCTCCTCGAGGGTGCCGCCACCGGCCTCGGCCACCCGCACCGCGGCGGCGTCGGCGACCACCGTGGCGCTCACCTGCCCCGAGCCGTCGGGCCGTATCGAGACGGTGACGGTGGCGTCGACGGCGCAACCGGCCAGGGCCGCGACGAGCACCGCGCACCCGAGCAGGCGCGCGACGACGCTGCGGACCCCCCGTCGCCCGGACATGTCGGTCGAGGGGCTAGCCCTCCGAACCGCTCCCGGCCATCTCGACGGGCGGCGGCTCGACGCCCTCGATCCCACGGAAGACGAAGTCGTCGCCGTCGACGTCGACCAGGATGGTCTCGCCGGCGCGGAACTCCTTCCAGAGGATCTTCTCGGAGAGGACGTCCTCGATGTGGCGCTGGATCGCACGCCGCAACGGACGGGCCCCGAGGGTGGGGTCGTAGCCCTTCTTGGCCAGCAGGAGCTTGGCGTCGGGGGTGAGCTCGAGGCCGAGGCCCTGGCTCTCCAACTGCGTCTGCACCCGCTTGATCATCAGGTCGACGATCTCGGTGACCTCGTCCTGGGTCAACTCGGCGAAGACGATCACCTCGTCGATCCGGTTGAGGAACTCGGGCCGGAAGTGACGCTTCAGGTCCTCGTTGACCTTGGCCTTCATCTTCTCGTAGGTGACCGCGTCGTCGGTCGGGCCGAACCCGATCGACGCCTTGCGCAGGTCGGCGGTCCCGAGGTTCGAGGTCATGATGATGACGGTGTTCTTGAAGTCGACCGTCCGACCCTGGGCGTCGGTGAGGCGCCCGTCCTCGAGGATCTGGAGGAGGGTGTTGAAGACGTCGGGGTGGGCCTTCTCGACCTCGTCGAACAGGACCACCGAGAACGGCTTGCGCCG
Source organism: Acidimicrobiia bacterium (assembly GCA_017853455.1). GTDB lineage: Bacteria > Actinomycetota > Acidimicrobiia > IMCC26256 > PALSA-555 > CAIUKV01. Next base: position 7,006 of record JAFMJM010000081.1, read on the forward strand.
CACGGCCTCGGTGAGCTGGCCGCCTTCGTCGTACCCGACGTAGCCCGGGGGCGAGCCCACGAGGCGCGACACGGTGTGCTTCTCCATGTACTCGCTCATGTCGAGCTGGATCAGCGCCGACTCGTCGCCGAAGAGGAACTCGGCGAGGGTCTTGGCCGTCTCGGTCTTGCCCACGCCCGACGGGCCGAGGAAGATGAACGAGCCGCTCGGGCGCTTCGGGTCCTTGAGGCCGGCCCGGGTGCGCCGGATCGCCTGCGAGACCGCCTTGATGGCGGCGTCCTGGCCGATGACCCGCTTGTGGAGCTCGTCCTCCATGCGGAGGAGCTTGGCGGTCTCCTCCTCGGTGAGCTTGTAGACGGGGATGCCGGTCCAGAGGGCGAGCACCTCGGCGATGGAGTCCTCGGTGACCTCGTTGAAGAGGTCGACGCCCTCGGCCTGGAACTCGGCCTCCTTGACGGTGCGCTGCTCGAGCAGTTCCTTCTCGCGGTCACGCAGCGACGCGGCCCGCTCGAACTGCTGGGCCTCGATCGCCTCCTCCTTCTCGGTGCGGACCGAGGCGATCTCGTCCTCGAGCTCCTTGTAGTCGGGCGGCGCCTGCATCCGGCGGATGCGCAGGCGCGAGCCCGCCTCGTCGATGAGGTCGATGGCCTTGTCGGGGAGGTGACGGTCGGCGATGTAGCGGTCGGCCATGTTGGCGGCGGCCACGATCGCCTGGTCGGTGATGGTGACGCGGTGGTGCGCCTCGTAGCGGTCGCGCAGGCCCTTGAGGATCTCGATGGTGTGCGGGACCGACGGCTCCTCGACCTTGACCGGCTGGAACCGGCGCTCGAGGGCGGCGTCCTTCTCGAGGTGCTTGCGGTACTCCTCGAGGGTGGTGGCGCCGATCGTCTGGAGCTCACCGCGGGCCAGCATCGGCTTGAGGATGCTGGCGGCGTCGATGGCCCCCTCGGCGGCGCCCGCACCCACGAGGGTGTGGATCTCGTCGATGAAGAGGATGACGTCGCCGCGGGTGCGGATCTCCTTGAGGACCTTCTTCAGGCGCTCCTCGAAGTCGCCGCGGTAGCGCGAGCCGGCCACGAGGGCACCGAGGTCGAGGGTGTAGAGCTGCTTGCCCTTGATCGTCTCGGGCACCTCGCCGCTGACGATGTCGGCGGCGAGCCCCTCGACGATGGCGGTCTTGCCCACGCCGGGCTCGCCGATCAGCACCGGGTTGTTCTTGGTGCGGCGGCTCAGCACCTGCATGACCCGCTCGATCTCCTTCTCGCGCCCGATGACCGGGTCGAGCTTCTTCTCGCGGGCGAGCTGGGTGAGGTTGCGGCCGAACTGGTCGAGGACGAGCGAGCCCGAGGGCTGCGCCTCGCTGCCACCACCGCCGGCGGTGGCCGCCTGGCCCTCCTTCTGGCCGGCGTAGCCGGAGAGCAGCTGGATGACCTGCTGCCGGACGCGCGACAGGTCGGCGCCGAGCTTGACGAGCACCTGGGCGGCGACGCCCTCACCTTCGCGGATCAGGCCGAGGAGGATGTGCTCGGTGCCGATGTAGTTGTGCCCGAGCTGGAGCGCCTCGCGCAGGGACAGCTCGAGGACCTTCTTGGCGCGGGGGGTGAACGGGATGTGCCCCGACGGCGCCTGTCCGCCGTGGCCGATGATCTCCTCGACCTGGGCGCGGACGGCCTCGAGGGAGATGCCGAGGGACTCGAGCGCCTTGGCGGCGACTCCCTCGCCCTCGTGGATCAGGCCCAACAGGATGTGCTCGGTCCCGATGTAGTTGTGGTTGAGCAGGCGCGCTTCCTCCTGCGCCAGCACCACCACTCGTCGGGCTCGGTCGGTGAAGCGTTCGAACACCTCACCACCTCTCTCTCTGGGTTCGTCGATGTGTCGGTCTTCGCGTGACTCCGTGCTTGACGGCCCGGAACCGTCGGCCCCGACCGTTCGCGGAGTGTACCCCCCACCTGGGACGGCTTCTCGGGCAGTTCCGGGGTGGTTCCCGGTCGGTTCCCGGACCGGGCGAGTCGCTCCACGGGGCCGGATCCACCGGTTCCGTGCGTGCCCAGGAAGAACCGGTGCGGGTCGCGGGTTGTTCCCGATCCCCGACCCGACCGGGTTTTGTGACGGAGGTCCCAGGTGCGTACCGTGTCGCCCGTGCTCAGCCCGACCACCATCGACCTCGCACCCCTCCCCGGAGACGTCGTCCGGGTGGAGGACGAGCTGCGGGCGTCGGTGGTGGCCGACGACCGGTTCCTCGACGAGGTGGCCGCACACCTGGTGGCCGCGGGCGGCAAGCGCCTGCGCCCGACCCTGACGCTGTGCGCCGCCTACGCCGCGCTCGGCCCCGCCCCGGTGCCGCCCGAGGTCGTGACCGGGGGCGTGTCGTGCGAGCTCGTCCACCTCGGATCGCTCTACCACGACGACGTGATCGACGAGGCCGCCACCCGCCGGGGCGTCCCGTCGGTGAACGCCCGGTGGAGCAACATCGTGGCGATCCTCGCCG